>NZ_JBNQTI010000001.1:113826-147802 GCF_050325825.1 Kitasatospora sp. LaBMicrA B282 | reverse complement strand
GTCCGCCGCCCCGACCGCCCCCGCGGCCGCTCCGAGCCACCCGGGCGCCGCCCCCAGCGCGGCCGCCCCGACGACCACCGGTGCGCCCGCGCCGGCGAGTGGCGGCCCGGACCTGAAGCTGGCCGCGTACGACCCGAGGACCGGTCAGGCCGTGCTCGCCGTCGCGCCCGCCGCGGCGGGCGCCGGTACGCCCTCGGCCCCGGCCGCGGCTTCCGCCGCCTCCTCGGCCCCCGCCCCCGCGTCGGGCACCCCCGGTCCGTCGGCCTCCGCCGCCGCCTCGGCTTCGACCCCTGCTTCGACCCCTGCTTCGGCCCCCGCCGCCGCCTCCGCGAGCGCTGCCGCGACGGCCGCCGCCACCAGCGCCGTGCAGCCCGGCCGGCTGATCGACAGCCCGCCGACCGCCGCCGCCCCGCAGGGCGCGCTGCTCGCGATCACCGGCGTGGCGCCGGCCGGCGCGGGCAAGGTCGCGGTGACCACCCGTCCGGCCACCATCTCCGAACTGCTCGGCCAGACCTGGGCCGACATCAAGAGCGCCCTCGACCCGCACAAGATCAAGGTCACGCCGAAGCTCAAGGACCTCAAGGCCTCCTACGTGCCGGCGCCGGACGGTGGTGCCGGATCGGCCTCGGCGGCGCTGGAGCTGGACGCCGACGACACCGTCCCGATCCCCGGCGGCGGCTCGGCCACCCTCGCCGGCTCGGTCGAACTCGACCCGAGTGTGATGTTCTCCTACCACGGCGCCCACGGGATCCTGGCCGCGGACCAGGCCAAGGTCGGCTTCGACCTCGGTGCCCACGCCAACTGGCACCTGACCGCCGCACTGACCGGCAGCACCGGTCAGGTGAAGATCCCGATCGCCACCCTGACCGCCACCCCGACCGTGATGGTCGGTGAGCTGCCGGTCGTGATCACCCTCAACCTCACCGTCTACGCCGAGGTCAGCGCCGACGGCACGGTGACCGTCGACACCACCCAGAGCCTCGACGGCGACTGGGGGGTGCACGCCGACTACACCCGGGGCGCCGGCTGGACCAACAGCACCGAACCGGTCAGCACCAAGGTCTCCCCGGTCAAGGCGAGCTTCACCGGCACCGCCGACGTCCGCAGCGGCCTGGTTGCGGACGGCTCGGTCGCGCTCTACGACTCGGTGGGCGTGAAGGCCACCGTCGAGCCCTACCTGCGCGCGGCGGTCAACGGCTCGGCCACCATCGACAGCAGCTCCGGCAAGCCGGTGGTCCAGGGCAGCGCCGGCCTCTACGGCGGCCTGGACGTCAACGGCGCCGTGCTGGCGCGGATCGCCATCCTCGGCACCCCGCCGCTGGAGAAGGACCTGCCCTTCAAGCTCTACCAGAACGAGTGGCCGATCGTGACGGAGAGCCTGAACACCAAGAAGTAGCCTGCGCCGTCCTGCCCGGGCATGCCCGAAAAGCCCTGGTCGGCCCGGGTGTGCCCGGACCCGCCCAGCTTGAACGGCGGCACTGTGCCCGGGCAGGATCGGTCCTCGTGGAAGACACCTGGGAGATCGTCAACTCGCTGGCCGAACGCCTGGATTCGCACTCCCGGCTGACCGGGGAGCAGCGCTGGCTGGTGCAGATCGTCAAGCTGCAGGAGGAGGCCGGCGAGGTCGCCGAGGCCGCGATCGGCGCGCTCGGCGAGAACCCGCGCAAGGGCTACTCGCACAGCTGGGACGACGTGCGCAAGGAGGCCTGTGACGTGGCGGTGACCGCGCTGGTGCTGCTGGCGCGGATGGGCGGCGACCCGCGCAGCTTCTTCGAGGAGCACCTGCGCGCCACCTTCGACCGCCCCGACCGGCCGGCGAGCTCGTGAGCCGTTCCCCGCGCCGGCGCCGCCCGCAGCCGCACCGCCCGCCGGGCCGGCCCCGGGTCAGGCGGTCGCGCCGCCGTCGATGACCAGGTCGTGGCCGACCACGTAGGACGAGGCGTCCGAGGCGAGCCAGAGTACGGCCTCGGCCACCTCGGTGGGGTCGCCGATCCGGCCGGCGGGAGTGGCCGCGGCGATCCGCGCGTCCCGGTCGGCCCGGCTCTCGCCGGGGCGGTAGGCCATCGGGGTGTCGGTGGCACCGGGGCTGACGGCGTTGATCCGCACCCCGTCGGCGATGTGGTCGCGGGCGGCGGCCCGGGTCAGCACGCTCACCGCGGCCTTCGCGGCGGCGTAGGCGGCCAGCCCCGGGCGACGGCCGTGCGCGCCGATGTTGGAGGCCATGTTGACGATGGTCCCGCCGCCGTGCGCGCGCATGTGGGCAACCTCGTGCTTCATCGCCAGGAAGACGCCGGTGAGGTTGACGTCCAGGACCGAGCGCCAACTCTCCTCGGTGAGCTCGGCGACCGGTCCGGCCGGCCCGAGGATGCCGGCGTTGTTGAAGGCCACGTGCAATCCGCCGTGGCGGTGCACCACCTCGGCGACCGCGGCGGCGACCTGGTCGCCGTCGGTGACGTCGGCGGTCACCCAGTCGACCGTGCCCCGCGTGCCGCCCGAGTCGGCGATCCGGGCCGCCGCCGCGGCGAGCCGCTCCGGGTCACGGCCGGCCAGCACCACGGTGGCGCCCCGCCTGCTGAAGGCCCGCGCGGTGGCGCCGGCGATGGCCCCCGAGCCGCCGGTGACCAGCACCACCTTCCCGACGAAGCCCTCCGCGCCCATGTCCCCGGGAACCCCCTGCTGTACCGTCACTGCACCCTCCCTGTTGCTGAAGAACTGCTTCTCAAGAACGATCCGTCATTCAAGAACGACCGGTTGTGAAAGCGGCCCCGGCTCCGGCTCGGCGCCCGCTCGGCCCAGCACCGCCACCGCGATCCGGGCGGCGTCCCGCAGTCGCACCGCGGCGTCCGGGGTGCGCCCGAGCACCCGCACCCCCTGCAGGAAGACCAGCAGGAACCGGGCCAGCGCCCGGGGCTCGGCGTCGGCGGCCAGCTCGCCCTGTGCCTGGGCGCGCAGCAGGGCGGCGGTCAGCGCGGTCTCCAGGTGCGCCCAGCTCGCCGCCACCAGTCGGGCCACCGCGGGCTCCCGGGCGGCCAGCTCGACCGCGCTGTTGGTGACCAGGCAGCCGCGCTGCCGCTGGTCCTCGGCAGCCTCGGCGGCGAACCGGTGCACCAGCGCGCGCACTGCCGGCAGCACCGGGCCCGGCTGCGACAACTCGCCGAGCAGCACCGGGTCGGTGCGGTCCAGGTAGCGCTGCAGGGCTTTGGCGAAGAACTCCTGCTTGCTGCCGAAGGTCGCGTAGAGGCTGGCCCGGGCGACGCCGAGTCGCTCGACCAGGTCGGCCATCGAGGTGGCCTCGTAGCCGCGTTCCCGGAACAGCTCCACGGCCTGCTCCAGCACCGCGTCCGGGTCGAATTCCTTGGTCCTCGCCATGACCAAGAGGCTACACCCTATCGAGACCGATCGGTCAAGAAAAAGCCCGGGTACTCACGAGTGCTCGGGGCTTCTCAGCCGAAGATCGTGAAGCTGAGGTGCGCGAAGCCGGTGTCGAGCCCGTAGACGAACATCACCATGACGACGACGAAGCTCAGCACGATGGACGTGTAGTTGAGCAGCTCGGAACGCGAGGGCCAGACCACCTTGCGCAGCTCGGCCACGATCTGCCGGTAGAAGAGCCCGATCCGCGCCGGGAGGCTCTTCTTGGCGCGCTTGCCCGGCTTCCGGTCCTTGGGCCGCTCGCGGGTCGTTGGTTCAGCCATGCGTGGACGCCCTTTCCGCCGCCACCGGGGTGCGCCCCGGGAGTCCGCAGCTGCGGTCAGCTTTCATCGTCGGCGGTCGGAACGGATCCCTCCACTTCAACGCCGGCCGCAGCCCGCGGCACCGGGCGGGGCTAGGCCGAACGGGCGACGGGCGACACCGGCCCGCGCGGTCAGCCGGCGGTCGCGTGCCGCTCCAGCCAGCCGGCCAGGACTCGGAAGTCGGCGGCGGTCAGCCCCACGGCGGGGGCCACCCGGTGGAGCAGGGCCGGGCCGGGGTGGTGGGCGGCGACCCAGCTGCGGTCGGCGTCGGTCAGCTCGTCGTCGACCCAGGCGAACGGGCGGCCCGCGGCCCAGGCGACCAGCGGCCGGGTCTTCCAGGACCGCCCGCGCCGCACGTCCGCCTCCTCGACGGCCGAGGGCTCCGGCCAGTACACCACCGGCAGCCGGGGCAGCCCGAGCAGCGGGGCGATGGCCTCGTTCGCCTCGTCCTCCCAGGTGGTGGCCCAGACGAGGGTGCCGGGCAGCGCCGCCAGCCGGGGCCCGAGTGCGGGATCGAGGCGGGCCAGCAGTGGGTTCGTGCCGGGTTCGGGGGAGCCGCACCGGTACTGCTGCGGGGACCCGCCGAACGGGAGCAACGGGCCGTCGACGTCGAGGAAGAGGATCGGGAGGGGCGCGGTGCCGGTCACGTCAGCACCCTAGCGAGCCGGCGGCACCGCGTCGCCGGAGGCGATGGCGCGCTTCATCTCCTCGCCGATCTCCTGGGCGCGCCGGATGGTCGGGTCGGCGAGCACCTGGGCGCTCTGTCCGATCAGACTCCGGACCGTGGGGTCTCGGGCGCGGCGGCGCATCAAACACACAGTACGCAGCTCTTGACGGTGCGTAAGGTCTGCGGAACGGTATCGCAAGAAGGCGCAACCGACTTGGTACGGGAGGGCATCATGACGCTACGGTTCTTCGGGATGGATCCCGAGACCCAGGGCAACGGCTCACCGACGGTGTGGGTGGACGAGGTCAAGCGGGAACTGGTGTGCCAGGGCCTGAAGCCCGGCGAGGAACTGTTGACGGAGATCAGCACGACCGAGTGGGCCCCCGGCCACGCGACCGGCATCCCCGAGAACGAGTACGTGGTCCGTATCCCGCTCCGCATGGCGGCGATCATCAGGAAGGCGCTCGATGACGCAGAACGTTCCGGACTTCTCTGAGCTGCTGGCCGGCGCTCAGCACAGTGCGGTGCATCTGGAGATGCGCGACTGGTACGGCGTGGGCGAGGAGGGCGCGGACTTCGAGCGCTTCCGGCGGACCGGCATCCACCCGGACCTCGACCCCGATTCCGAGGGCTGGGCCGGATGGGTGCCGCTGGTCCGCGAGGCCGTCAGCCGTGGTGTGGTCATGCGCCGTGCCCGGGTCGTCTCGGAGCCGGTGACCGACTACATCCGCTTCGAGCACGCCGGGACCGCGGTGAACATCGCAGCCGGTGAGCAGGTCCGCTGGCTGCCCCGACGGCAGGCCTCGGACATCGCGCTCCCGGGCAACGACTTCTGGGTGTTCGACGGCCGGCTGGTCGAGTTCAACCACTTCACCGGCGCTGGTGACTGGGCGGACGACCGCTACGAGCTGTCCGAGGACCCAACCGTGGTGAAGCTCTGCGTCTCGGCGTTCGAAACGGTTTGGGAACGCGGAATCAACCACGCGATGTACGCCCTCTGACCCCGAATCCACTCACCGGACAGCCAGTTTCATGCCCTCATCGCCCTCGTCCAGTGCCCAGGCCGCCCGAGCCGCCGTTGCCGCGCGACTTCGAGATCTCATGCTGGATGCAGGCCTCAAGGGGCAGGAGCTGTCTGCCCGGTGCGGATGGCACGCGGCGAAGACCTCGCGCATCATCTCCGCGAAGGCCGCCCCCTCCGACTCGGACATCCGTGCCTGGTGCGTGGCCTGTGGCGCTGAAGACCAGGCGGACGACCTGATCGCCACCGCACGCGCGGTGGAGTCGATGTACATCGAATGGCGCCGGCTGCAGCGCCACGGCATGCGCAAGACCCAGGAGAACGTCTACTCGGCGTACGCCCATACCCGCCTGTGTCGCGTCTACGTCTCCAACGTCGTGCCCGGCTTCTTCCAGACCCCGGCCTACGCGACCGCCCTGATGCACTCCATCACCCAGTTCCAGGGCACTCCCAACGATGTGACGGAGGCCGTCGCCGCCCGAGTAGCCCGAAGCCGGTTCCTGTACGAAGGCGATCACCGCTTCCTGGTCCTCATGGAAGAATCCGTGCTGCGGTACCGGATCGGCGACGCCGCCACCATGGTTGGCCAGCTCCAGCACCTGCTCACCGTCATGCCGCTTGCCTCGGTGTCGCTCGGGATCATCCCGTTCACGGCCCAGCGTTCCGTCTGGCCGCTGGAGGCGTTCTACATGTTCGACGACCGGCACGCCGTGGTGGAGACCCTGACGGCAGAGGTCAACGTCACCCAGCCGCGCGAACTGGCCGACTACGCGAAGGCGTTTGCCCAGTTGGCCACGACGGCCGTGCACGGCGAGGCCGCACGCCGGCTGATCGCCGACGCCATCGCCGCGCTCAGGTGAATGTGCGCAATAACTCGCAAATTCTTTGAGTGATCAGACGGTTACTCCTTAACCTCGTAGATGCCGCTCCCAGGGCAGTCCGGGGTCCCCGGTGAGGATCCGCGAGCGGCTGCCCGTGGCGGCCTCACCAGTGCATCCCGACACCGGAGGGCCGCCGCATCCCCACGGCGGAATGGAGCATCCCGTGACCAGTGCTGACACCGCACCCGACCGGCCCCACCCGTGGAGCCGAAGCGCCCCCGGCCACACGCTGGAGCCTCGAAACCGGAGGCATGGACCGAGTCCGTGTACGCGGAACTAGGACTCCGTCAGCAGCCCTGACGCCGGCCCTCACAGCTCCCGGCCCTCCGGCCGGGCACACCGGTACGCGCCCGTGGCACCACCCGCTCGCCCGGCTGCCCGGCCGGACGGCACTCGCACCCAAGCACCCCGAGGAAGGACAGCAATGCCTGCCGCAATCCTTGAACTGCCGGTGTTCGACCGGCCCGAGTCCCGGCTGCCGCTCGCCGGGGCGGGGCCGACCCCGATGCCCATGCTCGACAACACGCAGGGGCCCGCTCCGTTCGCCTTCCAGTTCCTCGTCCTGGTGACGGGTGCCGGCGGCATCCTGCCCGCCGACGTCGAGTACGACCCGGAGTCCCAGACCTGCACGTACGAGGGGATGCCGCCCGGGGTCTACATGACGAGCACCCCGCCCAAGACCTACGGGCCGACCCAGCCCACGGGCCAGATGGACGCTCCGGACGACCCTGGAAGCAGCGACGACTAGATGTCAACTCCCGGTTCCGTCCTCGTCATCACTGGAGCCTTCGACCCGACGGCTGATCTGGTGATCGAGGAGCTGACCCGGCGTGCCGTGCCCGTCTTTCGGGCTGACATGGCCTGGTTCCCGTCGAGGCTGACCCTTGCGGCCAGCCTCGACGGGGCTGCCTGGTCCGGCACGCTGATGACCGACCGGCGCGCACTCGACCTATCGAGTGTGCGCTCGGTCTACTACCGTCGACCGACGGCCCCCGAGTTCCCCCAGAGCATGTCTCCCGAGGCCCGCGCAGTGGCCGCGGCAGAGGCTCGACGGGGGTTCGGGGGCCTGCTGATGGCCCTTCCCTGTCCATGGCTCCCACCGCCCGGCAAGGCGGCCGACGCCGAATACAAGCCGCTCCAGCTGCGCGTCGCAGCCGAATCCGGCCTCGCTGTCCCGCGTACCCTGATCACCAACGACCCGGCCGCGGCACGCGAGTTCGCCGACCGCCTCGGCGCGCCCGTCGTCTACAAGCCGTTCACACCGATCCGGGGCACTCTCGAAGGCCACTCGGTAGCCGTCTACGCCGGTGTTCTGCAACCCGACGACCTGCCGCATCCCGACATCGCAACTACCGCTCATCTGTTCCAGGAATGGGTGTCCAAGGCACACGAGGTACGGCTCACCGTTGTCGGTCGCCAGATGTTCGCCGCCGAGATCCACGCCAACTCGGCTGCCGCCCGAGTGGACTGGCGCAGCGACTACGAGAGCCTCACCTACAAGGCGTGCGACCCGCCGCCGGCCGTCGCTGCTGGCGTCCGACGCATGCTTGACCAACTCGGCTTGCCCTTCGGGGCGTTCGACTTCATCGTGACACCGTCGGGCGAGTGGACGTTCCTCGAAGTCAACCCCAATGGGCAATGGGGCTTTGTCGAGCAGGCCACGGGGCTACCCATCACCGCCGCCATCTGTGACCACCTCGAGGGGATCACCACCACATGACGTCCGATGTCCTATTCGACCCACAACGACTGATCCGGGCGCGCGTCGAGCTCGTGTCCGAGATCGACCGGGGCAGCGCTGTCCTGTCCTCCCGCGTGGCCGAAGCGTTCCTGAACACCCCCCGCCACCCGTTCGTTCCGGTGTTCTACCGCTACACCGGCACCACCTACGTCCCCTGGCGGATCACCGACGACGCTGACAAGTGGTTGCGGCAGGTCTACTCCAACGAGGCTCTGGTCACCGAGGTCGACGGGGTTCTCGCCGAGGACGCGGCCCCCTCGGGCCAGGGCGGCGCTGCGACATCCTCTTCGACCATGCCCCGGCTCATGGCTGACATGCTCGATGCCCTCGACGTGAACCCCGGCAATCGCGTCCTTGAGATCGGCACGGGGACCGGATACAACGCCGGCCTGCTCTGTCACTTGGCCGGGGCCGCGAACGTGACCACCATCGACTACACCGCTCCCCTCGTGTTGGCGGCGCGCGGCCGACTGCGCGAACTCGGCCTCGAGCCGACCGTGCTCCGCGGTGACGGTGCAGCCGGTCACCCCGATGGCGCCCCGTTCGATCGGATCATCGCCACCTGTTCGGTGCGGCGCATTCCGCAGACGTGGCTCGACCAGTGTGCCCCGGGCGGGATCATCGTCGCGCCGCTCAAGGGCACTCTGGACGGTGGCGCGGTCGCCTGCCTCACCAAGCTGGACGACGGAGGCGCGGTCGGCAGGTTCATCTCGACCCCGGCAGCGTTCATGCCGCTCCTCTCCGGCCCCGAGCAGCTGTTCGCCATGCCTGACTCCATCGACGGGCCTCAGCGCACAGCGGAGATCAGCGGACGGACCCTGGACGACTTCGGATTCGCGTTCTGGGCTCATCTGCACATGGCACCGACCGCCGTCCGGCGCGGCCGGCAGGTCAACGGACAGCACTCCACGACGCTTTACGATCCGGCGGACGGCTCGGCCACCGTTGTGGAGGACCGGCCCGACGGCCCGCCCACTGTCACCACCACCGGCCCGCGCGACCTCTGGAAGCCCATCGAAGGTGCACACGAGCAGTGGCGCGCCCACAACCGCCCGCGCCGCGAGTGGCTCCACATCGAGGCCACCCCTGACGAGCAGAGCGTCACATTCCTGGCGCCAGACGGATCGTTCAGCCGCTGGGTTCTCTGACTGTGGAACCCTGACCAACCCGCCGCCACCGCTTGCACCCCCACCAGCGGGTCCACCCCCGTCATGTGGCCGCAGGTCAGGAACAAGGTGCAAGCTTGGTGTGTCCTCCCAGGTGGTGGCCCAGACGAGGGTGCCGGGCAGCGCCGCCAGGCCCATGCTTCGGCCGGCACCGAAAGGTCCGGGGGCGAGGATCGGGGCACACCGCAGCGGTCCCCGACAGTGTGAGGAGCGGCGATGCCGCACGTGCAGACGGTGCTCGGCCCGGTCGACCCGGCCGTGCTCGGGCGGGTGCTCACCCACGAGCACCTGCTGGCGCTGACCCCCGGCCCCTGGCTCTCCGGCGGCCCGGGTGATCCCGGCGCACCCGAGCGGGCCCGGCGGTTCGCGGCGCAACAGGTGGACCTCGCCGTGGCGGCGCTCGGCGCGCTGGCCGACCACGGCTTCGGCACCGTGGTGGACCTCAGCCCCTACGGCGACGCCGGGCGGGACGCGCACGGCGCCAACACGGTGCTGCTGCAGGAGATCTCCCGGCGCACCGGCCTGCACGTCGTCAGCGGCACGGCCGGCTACCGCGCCGAGTTCAGCCCGGCCTGGGTCCGTGCGGCCGGCGTCGCGGAACTGACCCGGCGCTTCGTCGCCGACGCTACGCAGGGCATCGGCGGCACCGGGGTGCGCGCCGGGATCCTGGGCGAGCAGCCGACCGGGGAGGGGCGGATCACCGCGCACGAGGCCCGCGGGCTGCGCGCGGCCGCCCGGGCCCACCACGCGACCGGACTGACCCTCAGTACCCACACCACCCACGGCACGATGGCCCTGGAGCAGCTCGCCCTGCTGGCCGAGGAGGGGGTGGAGCCGCAGCGGGTGGTGATCGGGCACCTGGACCTGCACCCCGACCCGGACCACCTGCGCCGGGTGCTGGACACCGGGGCGACGATCGCCTTCGACTCGATCGGCAAGGAGTTCTGGGACGTCCGCACCCCGCCGCCCACCGGTCCGGTGCCCGAGGGCGAGTACACCAAGCGGGCGGTGCACCGCTCCGACGTGGCCCGGGCCGACCGGCTGGCCCGGCTGGTCGAGTTGGGCCACGCCGAGCAGCTGGTGCTCTCCCAGGACCTGACCGGCGGCCAGCTGCACCTCAACCCCCGCACCCACGGCCGGTGGGGCTACTGCTACCTGCCGGCCGTCTTCACTGGCCTGCTGACCGAGCGCGGGGTGAGCGAGCGGCAGCTGGACACCATGCTGCGCGACAACCCGGCCCGTCTGCTCACGGTCGGGTAGCCGCGCCGCACGGTCGCTCCGGCCGGACCGGAGCGCCCCCGCTACCGGAGCGCCCCCGCTCAGGCCGCGCCGCGGCGGCCCGGGCGGAAGCCGTGGGCGCGTGCGCTGCCGACCACGGCGAGGGCGGCCAGGGCGAGGGCGAGCAGCACCCAGGGGAAGGAGGCGGCGCCGGCCGACTCCAGCAGCAGGCCGCCGACCACACCACCGCCGGCCACGGCCAGGTTGAAGACGGTGACCAGCATCGACTGCGCCACGTCGGCGGCCTCCCCGGCGGCGTCCGCGATCGCGGTCTGCAGCAGGGTCGGCGCGCCGCCGAAGGTCAGGCCCCAGGCGACCACGCCGACGATCACGGCCGGCGCCGAGTGGTGGCCGATCCCGAGCACCAGGGCGGCGGCCGCGAAGCCCGCCAGACCGGTCAGGGTGAGCGTGCGCAGCCTGCGGTCGACCAGCAGCCCGGTGAACCAGATGCCG
The DNA here is from genome assembly GCF_050325825.1 of Kitasatospora sp. LaBMicrA B282. Lineage (NCBI taxonomy): Bacteria > Bacillati > Actinomycetota > Actinomycetes > Kitasatosporales > Streptomycetaceae > Kitasatospora > Kitasatospora sp. LaBMicrA B282. The sequence goes on along the minus strand of NZ_JBNQTI010000001.1, from coordinate 136,861 downwards.
ACGATCGCGGTGGCGCCGAAGACCAGCAGCAGCAGGTCGACCCGGTTGCCCAGGCCGGCCTTGCCCAGGAAGGGGGCGATGTAGGTGTAGAGGATGTTGTGGGCCAGGATCCACAGGAAGATGACCGCGAGGATCGGCCGGATGCCCGGTAGCAGGAAGATCTCCCGGATCGGCTGCCGCTGCTCCGCGTGCTGCCCGGGGAAGTCGGGCACCAGGGCCCGGACCCAGACCAGCAGCACCAGCGCGACGGCGGACATCACCCAGAACACGCCCTGCCACTCGAAGAGCGAGCCGAGCCAGGTGCCCAGCGGCACGCCGAAGGTCAGCGCGATCGGCTGGCCGACGCCGACCACGGCCAGCGCCCGGCCCTGCAGGTGCTCGGGGACCAGCCGACGGGCGTACCCGGCCAGCAGCCCCCAGATGACGCCGGAGGCCATGCCGGCGACGAACCGGGCGGCCAGGGTGAGGCCGTAGTTCGTGGAGAGCGCGGTGACGGTGTTGAAGATCAGCAGGCCGCCGACGGCGGACATCAGCACCGGCCGGCGGCGCAGGTGCCGGGTCACGGCGATCACCGGGATCGCGGCGATCACCGAGCCGATCGCGTACAGCGTGACGAGCTGACCCGTGAGTCCCTCGGAGACGCCGAGGCCGTGCCCGATCTGCGGGAGCAGGCCCGCGGGCATCGTCTCGGTCATGATCGCCAGGAAGCCGGCGGCCGTGAAGGCCAGCAGCTTCAGGGTCGGCAGCCGCCCGTCGGCGGGTGCCGCGGCGGGGCGCAGGACGGTCGCTTCACTGGTTCCAGTGGTGGTCACGAGACTTTCTCCAGTTCGTCGCGGCCCGCCCGGGCGGACGGGCCGCGGCTTCGAGGTGCTTCGAGGTGGTTCGAGTTCGAGTGGTGCGAGTTCGAGTGGTTCGAGCGCCCAGGGGGCGTGGGGTGGGCGATCCGGCGCCGGTCAGTGCTCGGCGAGCAGCGAGCCGTGTCCGTGGATGCGGTCCCGGATGCCGGCCTGGCGCAGCGCGTGCCAGTAGAGGACCACGTTGTTGGAGAGCACCGGCTTGCCCAGCCAGGCCTCGGCCGCGGCGGCCAGCTGCATCATCGGCACGTTGGTGCCGACCTGGACGATCGCCTCGACCTCGGGGCCGTCGACCGCGAGCACGGCCTCGCGCAGCTGTGCGTCGGTGACGTGCGAGATCTGCGCCGGGCTCGGCATGCCCAGGCCCTGGATACCGACCACCTGGTAGCCGCTGTCCTTGAAGAACCGGCTCACCGAGTCGTCGCCGACCGGCAGGTAGGGCGTGATCACGCCGATCCGGCGGGCGCCGTACGCACCCAGCGCGGCGTTGATCGCGTCCGGGCTCATGATGACCGGCAGGCCGCCGGCCGCCTCGCGCATCGAGGCGAGCACCCGGGCATGCGAGTCGGGGCCCTCCCAGTAGCTCTCCGGGGAGACGCCGACGATCACGCAGTCGGGGTTGCAGCTGACCACGCTGCGGATCGCGGGGTGGGTCGAGCTGCGGATGCTGTGCATCACGTGGTCGAAGCCCGGCTCGTCCACCATGGCGTCGTCGCCGATCACCATCCGACCGGTGTGGTTGGTGACCTGGTGCGGGCGCAGCGCCTCCAACTCCGGCTGCGCCGAGGTGTTGGTGGAGGGGACGACGACGCCGACCTTGAGCCGGGGACCGAGGTTGTCGGGCATGACGGGGGCTTCCTCTCGGGTGGTGCGGTACTCGGGGGACTTGATCAGCCGGTGCGCGTGCCCGGCGATCTCCGCCTGGACCACCAGGTCGGGCCAGTCCTGCGGCTCGACCGGGTGCAGGGCGATGGACACCGCGCCGGGGTAGGTGGCGAAGTGGTCGACGATCAGCGCGGTGAGGTCGGCGGCGAGCCGGCGCTGCTGCGGTTCGGTGAAGTCCTTGGGGAAGTGCTTGATCTCGAGGTGCGGCACGGGGTGCTCCGTTCGCGCGGTGGCGGTGGCGGTGGCGGTGGCGGTGGCGGTGGCGGCAGGGGCAGGGGCAGGGGCAAGGGTCAGGCGCTGCGCAGCGCCGGCGCGCAGCGGATCGCCCGGACCAGCTCGCCCACGCCGTGCTGCTTCAGCACGCCGTAGTGGTCGCCGGCCAGCTCGACCACCCGTGGGGGAGCGGCCGCGAAACCGGTGGCGCCCTCGATGAAGGAGTAGTCGTCGCCGGCGGCCTTCAGCACGGTCACCGGGGCCTGGATCCGGCGCTCGCTCAACTCGCGGAAGTTGTAGTCGAACTCGTAGGTCAGCCGGACGATCCTGGTGATCCGCCGGATCAACTGCTCGTCCAGGGCGGGTATGCGCTCGTGGACGAAGCGGACGAAACCGTCCTCGTCCCGGGCGGTGGCCAGGCACTGCTCGACCTCGGGACCGCTGATCGCGCCGCCGAAGACCGAGTAGAGGATGGTCAGGTAGGCGGGGTTGGCGTAGTCGGAGGTGCGTCCGTGCCGGTCGGCCGCGGCGGCACCGACCTTGGGGTTGCCGGGGCAGATCAGCAGCAGCTGGTCGACCGTCTCGCCGAGCTGCTCCAGCTGCCAGGCCGTCTCGAAGGCGACCCGGGCGCCGAAGGAGTAGCCCCAGAGGCGGTAGGGGCCCGCCGGCTGGAGGCGCCGGATCTCCGCCAGGTCGGCGGCGGCCATCTGCTGCACGGTCGGGTAGGGCTGTTCGCCGGCGTTGATGCCCTGCGCCTGCACCCCGTAGAACGGCCGGCCGAGCGCGGCCCGCTGCCCGAGCAGGCGCAGGTTCATCGGGTAGCCGCCGAGCCCGGGCCAGCAGAACACCGGTGCGACGTCGGAGGGTTGACCAGCGTCTTCGGGCGCAGCCCCGTCGTGCAGCCGGACCAGGCGGGAGGCCGGCGTCCCGGAGTCGTGCTCGATCCGGGCCGCGAGGTCGGCCAGCCGCGGGGCTTCGAAGACCACCTGGAGCGGCAGCCGGGTGCCGAACTCCCGGTTGATCCGGTTCACCAGGGCGACCGCGATCAGCGAGTTCCCGCCGGCGGCGAAGAACTCGTCGGCGGCCGAGACCTCGTCGTACTTCAGTGCCTGCCCCCAGGCCTGGGCCAGCCAGGTCTGGTGTCGCCCGGCGGGGGCGACGTAGGGAGCACCGGTGCCGGCGGCGCGCACCTCCTCGGCGGCGGCCAGGCGCTTGACGTCCACCTTGCCGTTGGCGGTCAGCGGCAGTTCGTCCAGCACCAGCACCCGGTTGGGGATCATGTAGTCCGGCAGCACCGCCGCCAGGTCGTCCTTGATGATCTCGGCCGGGCCCTTCACGTGCACGGCGTCCTCGTTCATGCCCTCGCTGGCGATCTGCTCCTCGCTCACCTTGCCGCCGAGGAAGAAGTACGAGGGGCCGGTGGCCCGGCCGTGCGCGGCCAGCACCTCGTCGATCCGCCGGGCGGCGGGCAGCGGGTGGCCGCTCTTGGAGCTGTAGCCGGAGGACATCAGGCCCAGCTGCAGCCCGTTGCGCTGCAACCGGTGCAGCTTGGCGCCGAGCGCGATGTAGGCGAGCCAGTCCGGGCCGCCGGTGCAGACCGCGGTGATGCCGAAGGAGGCGCGGTCGTACACCGACTGGTTGATCGCGATGACGTGCTTGCGCTCCACCACGGCGTCCGACAGCGGTGTCAACGCGCCGTCGCGGTAGTGGTAGTGGCCGGCCGGCAGGTCCGCGATCCGGCCGGGGTGGGCCTGCAGGTAGAGCTCGGTCGGATCGGGCAGGGTGCGGCCGTCGTTGCGGTGGATCTCGAAGGTGCCCAGGTAGTGGTCCTCGGCGGCGACGTCCAGCCGCTCCCGGACCTCCGGCAGCAGGCCCACCGGGCTGATCGCCAGCCCGTACCCGGGCAGCTTCTCCGCGAAGACGCCCAGCATGTGGCCGGTCTCGAACTCCAGCACCTCGACGATGTTGTTCCGGTAGACCGGTTCGATGGCCTGCCGGCGGCCCAGGAAGTGCACCCGCAGCCCGCCGCCCGCGCCACCGGTGTCCGTGGCGTCGGCGATCCGCACCAGGGTGTGCGCCACCGGGTGGTAGTAGTGCACCCCGGCCGGCAGCCCGGGCAGGCCGTCGCTCTCCAGGTAGAGCTGGGTGGCGTAGAGCGCGCCCGGGGAGGCGTAGGAGTACTTCGGCAGCAGCCGCTCCGCGCTGCGGAACTGGCCGAACCAGCGCAGCAGTTCGCCGAGCCCGTCGAGGCCCAGGTCACGCGGCTCGCGGGCCGGGCCGTCGGCCGGCTGCGGGGCCAGTAGCCGGGTCAGCTCGGCGCGGGTGACCGGGCCGCCGTCGAAGAAGCGGTAGGTCTTGCGGCCGAAGGCCTCGGCGCGCTGGGCGGCGGTGCCGTCCCGGCCGGGCAGGGCGAGGACCGCCCGCCCGGCCAGCGCGGCCGCCGGTCGCAGCCCCGGGTCCGAGAGCTGCGCCTTGACCTGGAGCTTGCTCGCCTTCGACTGGTGGTGGCCGCCGTGGTTGCCCTGGTCCATCAGGGCCGCCTCGCGCGGGTTGAGCTCCACGCAGGCGACCAGCTGCTGGAAGCCGGTGCGCTGGTCGTCGGTGACCACGGCCGCCGCCCGGCGCACCCAGGTGTGCTCCTCGACGGCGATCGCGATCTCGTCCAGCTCGACCCGGTAGCCGCGCAGCTTGACCTGGTTGTCCGCCCGGCCGGCGCAGGTGATGGTGCCGTCGGGGTTCCAGGAGGCCAGGTCGCCGGTGCGGTAGAGCCGCTCGGTCGGTACGAACGGGTTGGGGACGAAGCGCTCCTCGGTGAGGTCCGGGCGGTTCAGGTAGCCGCGGGCCAGCTGGACGCCGCCGATGTAGAGCTCCCCGGTGGTGCCGATGTCGACCGGGGCGCGGTCCTCGTCGAGGATGAAGCACTGGGTGTTGTCGACCGGCACGCCGATCGGCACCGAGCCCGCGCCGTCGCCGAGCGCCGCCGGGTCGACCAGGCAGGCGGTGGCGTTGATGGTGGTCTCGGTCGGGCCGTAGAGGTTGACCAGCGAGGCGTCGGGCAGCTCGGTGAGCAGCGCCCGGGCCAGTCGCTGGGAGAGCGCCTCGCCGCCGGAGAAGATCCGGCGCAGTGAGCCGCAGCTGCCCAGGCGCTCGGTGTCGAGCAGGGCCTGCAGCAGGGTGGGCACGCCCTGCAGGGCGGTCACCCGGTGCTGGTTGACGGTGGCGATCAGCGCCTCGGGGTCGCGGTAGCTGCCCGGCGCGCCGACCACCACCTTGGCGCCGGTCGCCACGGCGAGCAGCTCCCACTGGGCGGCGTCGAAGCTCATCGGCGTCTTCTGCAGGATGGTGACCTCGGTGCCCAGGTGGCCGCAGGTCTGCAGCCAGCGCAGCTGGGAAACGATGCTGCGGTGCTCGATCATCACCCCCTTCGGTTTTCCGGTGCTGCCGGAGGTGTAGATGACATAGGCGAGGGAATCCGGCCGGGGGCCCGGAATCGGCGCGGCGGACCCGGGCACCGGCCGGCCGCCGGGCCCGGCCGTGGTGGTGGCGGCGGATTCCCGGGCTTCGTCCAGCGTGACGATGCGGGTGCCGCGCGGGGCGATCGCGGCCAGCCGCTCGCGCAGCGGCTCCTGGGTGACGATGACCCCGGTGCCGCTGTTCTCGATCATGTAGCGCAGCCGGTCCTCCGGGTACTCCGGGGAGAGCGGCAGGTAGGCGGCGCCGGCGAACAGGATGCCCCAGGCACCGACCACCAGGTCCGGTGCCGGCTCGGCGAACAGGCCCACGCAGTGGTCGGCGGCCACGCCCAACCGGGTGAGGTGGGCGGCCAGTTGACGGGACGAACGGACGAGCTCGCGGTAACTGAGCTGCTGCCCGGCGCCGACCACGGCAACGGCGTCGGGGCGGGTGGACAGCTGCTGCTCCAGCAGGCTGGGCAGGCAGGCGTGCAGCTGCGGACGGAGATCGCGAGCGGGCAGGGTGGAGTGGACGGTGGCCAAAGGTACCCCCAACGAGAACGGTTCCTGCGCCTGGGCGGCAGGACGACCTCCCCTGCGGTCGCCGTCGGGCATTGCGGCCTGCGGCGTGCCGGGAGTAGGTTCAGCGAGTCAAGATCAGGCAAATACGAGATCAACTCGGGGTCAAAGCCGGGGCGGCTGTCGAATCACTGCTCCGTTCGACTGCTCGCCACCGGCCGACATCCCGAGACAATCACAACTTCGGGGGCCAATCAACGTTTTTTGACGATCATTCCAGAACTGGTAACCTGGCGACATGTCACCTCGCCCCAGAGGCTTCGACCTCAACCATGCGCTGGACGCCGCGATGGCCACGTTCTGGGACAACGGGTACGCCGCCACCTCCGCCCAGGACCTGGTGGACAGCACCGGACTGGGCCGCGGCAGCCTGTACAACACGTTCACCAGCAAGCACGACCTGTTCGAAGCGGCGCTGCGGCGCTACGACAGCGAGTGGACCACCCGCCTGGTCTCGCTCCTGGAGGAGGGGGACGGCCCGGCGCGCAGCCGGATCCGCACCGTCCTGCTGAGCGTGGTCGAGGAGGAGAACGCCGAGCAGCCCGCGCACCGCGGCTGCCTGGTGGTCAACTCCGCGATGGAGCTGGCCGGGCGGGACCCGCAGGTGACCGAGCTGGTCCGGGGCACCTTCGCCCGGATGGCGACGGCGCTGACGGTCTGCGTCGAGCAGGGCATCCGCGACGGCTCGATCGAGGCCGGGCACGAGCCGCGGGTGCTGGCGCTCTTCCTGCTCAACTCGATGTACGGGTTGCGGGTGCTGGGCAAGGCCTCCGACCGGGAGAGCATGCTCCGGATCGTCGACCAGGTCCTGCCGCCGCTGTCGTAGCCGGCGCGGCGTCGGGCCGGGCTGCCGTCGTTGCGGCGGGCGGCCCGGCGACGGCTGCCCTCATTTTGGAACGAACGTTAAATTTTCGTGAACGTCCGACGCCCTCCGCCGGGGCGAGCCGAACAGAGAGGGACCCGCGATGCCCGTCGCCGTCTACGTCCTGGGACTCACCGTGTTCTGCATCGGAACCACCGAGTTCATGATCTCCGGCCTGCTGCCCGACCTGGCCCGCGACCTGTCGGTCTCGGTGCCCAGCGCGGGCCTGCTGATCTCCGGTTACGCGCTCGGCGTGGTGGTCGGCGGCCCGGTGCTCACCGTGGCCACCCTGCGGATCAACCGCAGGACCTCGCTGGTCGGCCTGCTGGTGCTGTTCGTGGTCGGGCAGACGCTGGGCGCGGTGGCCACGGGCTACGGCCTGCTGATGGTCGGCCGGGTGGTCGCCGCCCTCGCCCAGGGTGCCTTCTTCGGGATCGGCTCGGTGGTCGCCGTCGACCTGGCCGGCCCGGAGCGGCGCGGGCGCGCGCTGGCGGTGATGTTCGCCGGCCTGACCGTCGCCAACGTCTTCGGCGTCCCGGCCGGCACCTTCCTCAGCCAGCACGCCGGCTGGCGGGCCAGCTTCTGGGCGGTGGACGCGCTCGCGGTGCTCGCCCTGGTCGGCGTGCTGACCCTGGTGCCCCGGCACCCGGGCGGCGACCACCCGGGCGTGCGCGCCGAGCTGACCGCCTTCCGCAACCCGCGGGTCTGGGTGGCCCTGGCCACCTCGATGCTCACCCAGGCGGCGATCTTCTGCTGCTTCAGCTACCTGGCCGAACTCGCCACCGACGTCGCCGGGTTCGGCGCGGCGGCGGTTCCGCCGCTGCTCACCCTGTTCGGCGTCGGCTGCTTCGGCGGCAGCCTGCTCGGCGGCCGGTTCGCCGACCGGCACCCGCTGCCCAACCTCTACCTCGGCATCACCGCGATGGCCCTGGTGCTCGCGCTGCTGGCGCTGGCCGCCGGCAGCCGCACCGCCACCGTGGTGCTGGTCGCCCTCTTCGGCCTGGCCGCCTTCTCGATCAACCCGGCGCTCCAGGCCCAGGTGCTGCGCGAGGCCGGCACCGCACCCACCCTGGCGGCGACCGGCAACACCTCGGCCTTCAACCTCGGCAACACGATCGGCCCCTGGGTCGGCGGCAGCCTGATCGGCGCCGGCCTCGGCTACACCGCCCCGGTCTGGGCCGGCGCCGCGCTGGCCGTGGCGGGGCTGGGCGCGGCGGCCGCGTCCGGGCTGCTCCAGCGCCGGGCCGCCGCGGGCCCGGTGCGCCTGCCGATCGAGCCGGCCGACCGTCAGCTCCCCGTCGCCTGACCGCAGTCCGGTCGACGACCACCGACCATCCCCGAACCACCACCTCGTACCACCTGCTCGTACCACCACCTCGAACGCACCACCTTGAACGCATCACCTCGAACCCACCACGTCACGGAGGCAACCATGACCACCACCCACCCGATCGTCGCGGTCCTCGGCACCGGCATCATCGGCGCCCCGGTCGCCCGCAACCTGAGCCGGCACGGCGTCACCGTCCGGGCCTGGAACCGCACCGCGAGCAAGGCCGCCGCCCTCGCCGTCGACGGCGTGCAGCCCGCCGCCACCCCCGCCGAGGCGGTCGACGGCGCCGGCGTGGTGCTCACCGTGCTCACCGACGGGCCGCGGGTGCTCGCGACCATGGAGGCGGCCGCGCCCAAGCTCGCCCCCGGGACCGTCTGGGTGCAGCTGAGCACCGTCGGCGAGGCGGTCGACGAGCTGGCCCGCTTCGCCGCCGAGCACGACCTGGTCTTCGTCGACGCCCCCGTCCAGGGCACCCGCCAGCCCGCCGAGGCAGGCAAGTTGGTGGTGATGGCCGCCGGCCCGCAGCCGGCCCGCGCCACCGTCCAGCCGCTCTTCGACGCGATCGCCGCCCGCACCGTCTGGGTCGCCGAGGACGGCGCCGGCGGCGCGGCCAGCCGGCTCAAGCTGGTGCTCAACACCTGGGTGATCGCGCTCACCCACGGCACCGGGGAGGCGCTGGCGCTCGCCGACCGACTGGGCGTCGACCCGCAGCACTTCCTCGACGTCGTCTCCGGCGGCCCGATGGACAGCGGCTTCTTCCAGGCCAAGTCGGCCGCCATCCTGGCCGGTGACTTCAGCACCAGCTTCTCGGTGGACAACTCGGCCAAGGACGCCCGGTTGGTGCTGGCGGCGGCCGAGCGGGTCGGCGTCACCCTGGACGCCACCGAGGCCGGCCACCGTCGCTTCCAGCGGGCGGCCGTGCAGGGGCACGGCGCCGAGGACATGGCCGCGGGGTACTTCGCCAGCTTCACGGACTGACGGAGGACAGCCCGCTCCCGGTGTGGCCGGGTCGTCGCCGCGGCCCGGCCACACCCGCGGGCGTCCGGTCGGCCCGGCGATCGGCGGCGTGTCCGGGGGCTGCTGGGCAACGGCGACGGCGACGGCGAGGTGCGTGGTGTCCCGGTGCACCTGATCCGCTGACGGCCGGCCGACCCTGGTGCCGGCTGCCCGATCGTCACTACTTTCGGACCGTCAGCTGGAATTGACGTAGGATCAGGACACGGCATCGCGTGTCGGTCACCGGCCGGGTGAGGCATGGAGGTGCCCGTGAGATTGCCCTTCGGAGGCACTCCACCCATGACCGTCGAGTTGAACCACACCATCATCCACGCCCGGGACAACCGGGAGTCCGCCGAGTTCCTGGCCGGCATCCTGGGCCTCGAAGTCGGCGCCGCCTGGGGCCCGTTCGTCCCGGTCGCCACCGCCAACGGGGTCACCCTCGACTTCGCGTCCGTGCCGGCCGAGAAGATCGTCATGCAGCACTACGCGTTCCTGCTCTCCGACGAGGAGTTCGACGCCGCCTTCGAGCGGATCCGGCAGGCCGGGCTCGCCTACTGGGCCGACCCGGAGCAGAAGCTGCTGGGGCAGCTCAACCACCACCACGGCGGCCGCGGCCTCTACTTCATGGACCCGGCGGGCCACGGGATGGAGATCCTCACCCGGGCCTACGACGCCCACCAGTAGTCGCCGGACGTCTTCGAGGGGGCCTGCTGCCGGGACTCCGCAGCAGGCCCCCTCACGCTCGGGCCGGTGCTCAGCCCCGCATCAGCGCGTTGAGTTCGCCGTACGCGATGGCGTCCGCCAGGCAGTCGTAGGTGCCGGTGGCGGCCAGCTCGGCCGCCACCCGGCGCACCACCGCGTAGGCCGCCTCGGCGACCGAGGAGCCGAGGCTGACCCGCGCCACGCCCAGCTTCGACAGCTCGCCCACCGCCGGGGCACCCGGGCCGGCCAGGATGTTCAGCGGGGCCGGGATGCCCTCGGTGAGGGCGGCGATCAGCTCGACGTCGACGACGCCGGGCACGAAGATGCCGCTGGCGCCGGCGTCGAGGTAGGCCCGGGCGCGGTCCAGGGTCTCCTGGAGGCGGGTCTCCGGCGCGCCGGCGCCGAACAGGTAGGTGTCCAGCCGGGCGTTGACGTACAGCGGGATGCCGGCCCGGTCGGCCGCCGAGCGGGCGGCGGCGATCCGCTCGCACTGCTCGCCGACCGGACGCAGCGGGGAGTCGCCGCCGGCGTGGGCGTCCTCGATGTTGATGCCGACGGCCCCGGTGGCCAGGACCCGGGCGACCGTGTCGGCGACCTCGGCCGCGGTGGCGCCGAAGCCGCTCTCGATGTCGGCGGTGACCGGGACGGAGACCGCGTCCACCACGCGGGCGATCAACGCGAGGGCCTGGTCGCGGTCGAGGTGGTTGCCGTCCGCGGCCCCCAGGCCCCAGGCGACACCGGCGCTGGTGGTGGCGATGGCGGGGGCGCCCGCGGCCTCGACCAGGCGGGCGCTCGCGGCGTCCCAGACATTGGCCAGGGCCAGCGGAGCGGCGGGATCGTGCAGGGAGTGGAACAGCTGTGCGCTGTCGTGCTGAGCAGTCATGATCGCTATTGCACCAGCGGGAACCCCCGGCCGCTCGCGCTTTTCCGACAACACCGTCCTGTGATCCGCCTCACGGCCGGGTTCCGGCCGCCGCGGGACGGAACCGGCGGCACCCGGCGGCACGGTGACGCCTGCTCAGCGCGGCGTCCGGGCCGGCCGGGTTGTGATCAGCACGATGCAGACGGTGTCGCACGAATGCGGCAGCATGGTCGCCATGAGTCGTACGCGTGTGCCCAGGACCAGTGAGCTCCCCCGTCGGCTCGGCCGGCTCAGCCCGGTCGAGCGGCGGGTCTGGCAGGCCTTCCCGCACGGTGACCTGGTCGATCTCCGCAGCGGCGACGAGGCGGCGGACCGCCCCGCGGCGGCCGACGGGTGGGGTGCCGACCGGGTGGTGCGCGGCGAGGTGATCGCCGCGCTGCTGCTGGGCGCCCGGCCGGCGGTGGCCGGTGCGGTCTCGGCGCTGCGGCTGGTCGGGGCCCGGATCACCGGCGAACTCAGCGTGGGTCACGGGACGGTCGGCACCCAGCTGCTGTTGCAGGGCTGCCGGTTCGACGGGCCGGTGAGCCTGGACGAGGCGACCACCGGGCCGATCGACCTCAGCGGCTCCCGGCTGATCCGGCTCAGCGCGTACGGGGCGCAGGTGCAGGGCACCCTCGACCTGCGCAACGTGGTGGTCGAGGGCGACGACGAGCACGCGGTGTGGGCCGACGGCATCAACGTCGAGGGCAGCCTGCTGGCCGACAACCTGGTGGTCACCGGCTCGCTCAGCCTGATCAACGCGGTGATCAGCGGTCAGGTGACGCTGGACGGCGCGACCGTGACGCACCCCGAACCCGGCGGGAAGTCGCTGAACGCCGGTGGCGCCCGGATCGGCCGAAGCCTGCTGGCCCGGCGGCTGACGGCGACCGGCGAGGTGCGCCTGCCCGGTGCGCACATCGGCAGCGCTCTGATCTTCGACGGTGCGACACTGACCGGGCCGGAGGGCGTGGCCCTCTTCGCCGCCTCGATGACCGTGGCCAGTGAGGCCTCGTTCCGGATCGACCGGAGCGGCGCGGTGGAACGGCCCTTCACCCTGCACGGGTCGATGAGCCTGCTCGGCGTGCAGATCGGCGGCAGCCTGATGATGAGCGGGGCGCAGCTGCACCGCATCCCGCTGCCGCCCGGTGCCGAGGCCGAACCCGATCCCTCGGCGGAGCCCACCCCGGCCGAGTCCGCCCCGGCCGAGCCGACCGCCCCGGAATCACCCGCGACCGACAGGCCGCAGCGCGAGCGCCCGGTGCTGAACGCGAGCCGGATCACGGTCGCCGGCAGCGTGAACCTCACCAAGGACTTCACCACCGACGGGGAGGTCCGGCTGACCGGTGCCCGCTTCGGTCACCTGGACCTGCAGGGCATGACCAGCCCGGACGCGCTGCTGTCCCTCTACGGGGCGACCGCCGAGTCCGGGATCCGGGACGACCTGGCGTCCTGGCCGGGCCGGTTGAACCTGGACGGCTTCAGCTACGGTTCGTTCGCCAGGTACCTGGACGCCCGGGTGCGGATCCAGTTGCTGCGCCGCCAGGTGCGCAGCGGCCGGGCCGAGGTCGGCGGCTACCGGGCGCAGCCGTACGAGCAGTTGGCGGCCTACTACCGCGGGCTCGGCAACGACGGCGAGGCCCGCACCGTGCTGCTGGCCAAGATGCGTTCGCTCAGTGCCCAGCTGCCGTGGTGGCGACGGATACCCGGGCAGCTGCTGGACGCCCTGGTCGGCTACGGCTACCGGCCGATGCGGGCGGTCGGCTGGGCGGTCGCGCTGCTGGTCGCGGCGAGCGCGTACTTCAGCACGGTGCGGCCGCAGCACGTGAGCAGCGAGGACCAGTCGGTCTTCAACCCGGTGCTGTTCGCCGCCGACCACCTGATCCCGATCATCCACTTCGGGCAGGTCGACGCCTGGCAGTACCACGGGGTCCCCGCGGTGGTCACGGTGGTGCTGACCGTGCTCGGCTGGACGCTGGGCCTGGCGATAGCCGCGGCCGCCACCCGCACCTTCACCCGGAGTTGACGCTCTCGCCGGGTGGAGCGGGCGGCGGCCTCCTGCCCCCGGGATCCGGTCGCGCGGATCCCGGCGGGCAGCCCGCGCCGGGGCGACTCAGGCGGCGGTGCCACCGTTGTAGTCGCTGGTGAACGCGTTCTCCACCACCGACTCGACGCCGGTGTCGTTCAGGATGATGCCCAGCTCGCGGTTGTTGTCCAGCGAGTTGGTGCTCACGTTCATCGAGCCCAGCTCCACGGCGGCGGTGGGCAGCCCGTAGTCGGCGACGACGGCCTTGGCGTGGACGTAGAAGCCGGTGCTGGAGGAGTACCCCATCACGGTGGCGCCGGCGTTCTCGACCTCGGAGATCTGCGAGGAGTACGAGCTCGGGTGCTCCAGCACGACCCGCACGGTGACGCCCTTCTGGGCCTGGGCGGCGATCGCGTCCACCACGGCGGGGTCGCCGAACTCCTCCTCCTCGACGTCCAGCGTGGTGGTGGCGCCGTTGATGATCGAGAGCAGCCGGTCGCGGGAGTCGGTGGGCGACCAGAGCAGGTTGTCGCCGTCGCTCGGGGTGATCGAGGTGCTGGTGAAGTCGGCGTTGAAGACCTGCTCGATCGCGTTCACGTCGTTGGCGTCGGTGTCGAAGAGGCCGTAGTCGCGGCTGGTGGAGTAGTACTTCGCGGTGAGGTTGCCGGTCAGGATGAGCGAGGTGCTGCCGTCCACCGTGATGGTCTTCTGGTGGGTGAAGGTGTAGGCCGAGGAGGACCAGACCACGGGTATGCCGGCGGCGTTCAGCGCGTTGTAGGCCGAGTTGTTGACGGTGGTGCGGGTGCCGTCCAGGATCACCCGGACCTGGACGCCGGCCTGCTGGCGCTGGATCAGGTCGTTGACCACGGTGGTGTCGCTCAGCTCGTACATCGTCATGTCGAGTGTCTTGGTCGCCGAGTTGATGAAGTTGTAGATCGTCGGCTCGCTGCTGCTCAGGTCGAAGGCGAACGCGTTGTAGCCGGTGGTGGCGTGCGCGGGAACGGCCGTGGCGAGCGTCGCGGCGCAGGCGGTGAGGGCGAGCGCGGCGCGCCGGGCGGTGATGCCGAACATGCGGGTGTCTCCCGGGTGTCGAAGCTGAACGGCCCTGGTCGGACCGGCGACGGAAAGGACACCACGCGCGTAGACACCGGGGTAAGAGAGAGAAAGTTAACGTGACATGCACAGATTCAGGGAGAGTTGTGCGCGCACGGTTCCCGGCGATGGCTTGCTGATCATCCGTCACCATTCGTCCTGGCATGTTCCCGCCATGGCGGGTTCCGGCCCGGCGGAACCCCTACCGGGCCCTCGCCCCGGCCCCTGACGCTGGTCGCCAACACGGCTCGCCGGCCGGCCCCACACCGCGCCGGTGATCCGTCAAACCCCCACGTACCGAGGGAGATCGACCATGTCGTCCCAGGGTTCCCGGCTCGCCGCGGTGGTCGCGGCCGTCGCCTTCGCCGCCGCTGCGGCCTCCGCCGTCCCCGCCCAGGCCGCCGCCCCCGCGCACACCCCGGCCGGCTTCGGCCCGGCCGCCGTGCACACCGCCGCCCACCACCGCGGCGGGGTCCGCTACGACGGCGGCAGCGTCTGGGGCGGCTACGTTGCCCAGGGCAGCGGGTTCCAGAGCATCTCCGGCTCCTGGACCATGCCGCAGGTCACCTGCAACACCAGCAACGACCTGTTCGCGCCGTGGGTCGGCATCGACGGCTACGGCTCGCAGACCGTCGAGCAGACCGGCGTCCAGGTGGACTGCTCCAGCGGCTCGCCGGTGCTGTCCGGTTGGTACGAGATGTACCCGGCGGCGCCGCAGTACTTCAACGACCCGGTGTCGGCCGGTGACTCCTTCACCGGTTCGGTGACCACCGACGGTTCGGGCACCTACACCCTCACCCTGACCGACAACACCCAGGGGTGGACGGAGAACACCCAGCAGCAGCTGGACGGGCAGAACGTCAGCGCGGAGGCGGTCATCGAGTCCCCCTCGCAGAGCTACCCGTCCTTCAACGAGCTGGACTTCTCCAACATCACGGTGAACGGCCAGTCCTTCGACAGCGTCAGCCCGCAGGCGGTGGACAGCGGCCAGTACACCGAGACCGCCCTGCAGGGCGGCAACTTCTCCATCGTCCCGGCGGGCGGCGGCGGCTTCCAGCCGCACGCGGCGGGGCACCGGCCGGCGGCGATCCACTACTGACCCGACCACCGGTGGGGTCCGGCCCCGAGCGCTGCTGCAGTGCTCGGGGCCTTCCGCGTCCGCGTCCGTGGGCGTGGGCGTGCTGCGGTACCGCTCAGTCGACCAGGCCGAGCAGGACGCGGGCGGCCTCGCGGGCCTGGGCGGCGGGTGCGGGGGTGTCACAGAGGGCGGCCGTGGTGATCGCGCCCTCGGCGAGCAGCGCGAGGTGGGTGGCGGTGCCGGCCGGGGCGCCGGCGGCCCGGGCGAGGTCGGCGAGGTAGGCGTGGAACGCCTCCTTGTGCCGGCGGGCGGCCTCGGCCACCCGCGGTGCGGTGGCACCCAGCTCGCCGTAGGAGTTGACGAAGGCGCAGCCGCGGAAGCCCGGCTCGGCGAACCACCGGGCCAGCCAGTCGAAGACCGCCAGCAGCTGCTCGTCCGGCGTGGTGGCGGCGTCGGCCACGTGGTCGGCGAGCGCCGCGCGCCAGTGCCGGTCCCGGCGCTCCAGGTAGCCGGCGACCAGGTCGTCCTTGGCCGGGAAGAGCTGGTAGAGCCGGCGCAGCGTGACGCCGGCGGTGGTCCGGACGGCGTCCATGCCGACCGCCCGGATGCCCTGGGTGTAGAAGAGCTCCTCCGCCGCGTCGAGGATCCGGTCGTACGCCGGGTCGGTGTCGGCGCCGTCCGCGCCCCTGCTGGTGTCCATCTGCCGTGCCCTTTGCGTGAGAACCCTGGTTCTCATAGGGTAGCCGATGTCGTGAGAACGTTGGTTCTCACGTTTCGTCCGACGGCTGCACCGAGGAGACCGGCATGTCCGAACAGCGTCCGCCCCTGCCCCCGTTCACCGAGGAGGGGGCCCGACAGAAGGTCCGCGCGGCCGAGGACGGGTGGAACACCCGCGACCCGGCCCGGGTCGCCCTCGCCTACACGCCGGACAGCCGCTGGCGCAACCGCGCGGAGTTCGTCACCGGGCGGGCGGAGATCGTCGCTTTCCTGACCCGCAAGTGGCACCGCGAGCTGGAGTACCGGCTGATCAAGGAGCTGTGGGCGTACGGCGGCGACCGGATCGCCGTCCGCTTCGCCTACGAGTGGCACGACGAGGCCGGCCAGTGGCACCGCTCCTACGGCAACGAGAACTGGGAGTTCGACGCGGACGGCCTGATGGCGCACCGCCACGCCTCGATCAACGACCTGCCGATCGCCCCGGCCGAGCGCCTCTTCCACTGGCCGCTCGGCCGCCGCCCCGACGACCACCCGGGGCTGAGCGACCTCGGCCTGTGAGCGGCGCTACCCGGTGAACTCGGCCTGTGAGCGGCCCTGGCCGGCGAAGGAGATCCAGCAGTCCGGCGCCAGCTCGGGTCGCCCCGGCACCGCCCGGTGCTCCTCGTGCCAGGCGTCCCCGGCGATCCGGGTGGCGGCGCGGCGCCAGAACCGCACCGCGGCGGGGTTGGTGTCCTGGAAGGCGACCTCCCAGGGCCCCGGGTGCCGGGCCACCACCTCCTGCACGGCCCGCAGCCCGAGGCCCTGCCGGCGGGCCCCGCGCACCACGAAGAAGCTGTTCAGCACCCTGGTCGGCCCGGTCAGCGAGCGGACGAAGGCCAGGCCGACCGGGCGGTCCGCCCGGTGCAGCAGGTAGGCCGCCCAGTCGGGATCGGTCAGGGCCAGGCCCAACCGCTCGCTGCGGAAGCTGCCGTCCGGGTTCGGCAGGGTGCCCCCGAACTCGGACAGGTCGTGCCGGAAGAGCAGCCACAGCCGCTCCAGCAGCGGGCGGTCGGCCATGGTTGCGCGG
The DNA here is from genome assembly GCF_050325825.1 of Kitasatospora sp. LaBMicrA B282. Taxonomy (NCBI): domain Bacteria; kingdom Bacillati; phylum Actinomycetota; class Actinomycetes; order Kitasatosporales; family Streptomycetaceae; genus Kitasatospora; species Kitasatospora sp. LaBMicrA B282. The sequence continues at coordinate 120,108 of NZ_JBNQTI010000001.1, read as the reverse complement.
CGGACGAGATCGGACACGGCAAGGACTCCTGGCGCGAGGAGGAGGGGAGCGCCCGGGGCGGATCCAGGCCGTCCGGGCATGAAAAAAGCCTCCCCGGCGGATCGAGGTCCGCGGCAGGAAGGCTTCGCGCTGGCATCATCAGTATAGCAGGTCGCCCGCTTGACGTGTCGTCAGTCCGCTCGGGACGCCCCGCGTCCGGGATCCGGCCCGCGCCACGGATCCGGCCCGCGCCACGGATCCGGCCCGCGCGGCATCCGAGTGCCAATCCCCGCCCGGGCAGCTCGCCCGCCGGGCGCCCGGGTAGAAGCCGAGGATGCCCCTTGCCCCAGGTGAGCTGATCGCCGCGGCCCGCCGCCGGCTGCGCGAGCCGGTGGTCGAGCAGACCGTGCGGGCCACCGCCGCGGCCACCCTCTCCTACCTCGTCGCGGTGCACCTGAGCAGCGAGCCCGCGCCGCTCACCGCCCCGCTGACCGCGCTGCTGGTGGTCCAGGTGACCCTCTACGCCACCCTGACCAACAGCATCCGCCGGGTGACCTCGGTGGTGGTCGGCGTGCTGATCGCGATCCTGTTCAGCTCGGTCGTCGGGCTCTCCTGGTGGAGCCTGGCGCTGACCATCCTGGCCGCGCTGACGGTCGGTCACTTCGTCCGGGTGGACGAGTACGTCAACGAGGTCGCGATCAGCGCGATGCTGGTGCTCGGCGTCACCCGGTTGGCCTCGCAGGCCTGGGACCGGGTGCTGGAGACACTGATCGGCGCCGTGGTCGGGCTGCTCTTCAACCTGCTCTTCGCACCGCCGGTCTGGGTCGACACCGCGAGCGAGTCGATCGAGGACCTCGCCCGCCGGGCCCGCCACCTGCTGCTGCACATCGGCGAGGAGCTGAGCGACCCGGTCCCGGTGGAGCGGGCCGCCTCCCGGCTGCACGAGGCGCGCCGGCTGGACCAGGCGATCGCCGGGGTGGACGCCGCGCTGCGCCAGGCCGAGGACAGCCTGCGGCTCAACCCGCGGATCCGGGAGGGCCTGCTCTCCCGGATCGTGCTGCGCACCGGCCTGGACACGCTGGAGATCTGCGTGGTGGTGATCCGGGTGCTGGCCCGCTCGCTCACCGACCTGGCCAAGCGCCGGGACGCTGGGGAGCGGCTGCTCGACCCCGAGGTGGCGCTCGCCACCGAGGAACTGCTCGGCCACCTGGGCGGTGCGCTGGTCAGCTTCGCGGTGCTGGTCACCACCCAGGTCGAGCGCAACGCCCAGGAGGCCGAGGACCGGCTGACCGCCGAACTCGCGGCCGCCTGGGCGACCAGGGAGAACGTGGCCCAGCTGCTGCTGCGCCGGGTGCAGGAGCACCCCGAGGCCTGGCAGTTGCACGGCGCGCTGCTGGCCGAGATGGACCGGATCCTGGACGAGCTGGACCTGGAGCACCGCTCGCGCCGGCTGATGGAGGAACTCGACCGGGTCGCGATGGCCAACCGCGCCCGGAACGGTCGCCTGGGCGGCGCGGCCCGCTGGACCGGCCGGCTGGTCGCCCCGTTCGGCCGTCGGTGAACGGGGGCCGACCCCCGGGCGCGGCGCCGGTAGCCTGCCGGACATGGCCGAGCAGCGCACCGTGGACCTCCGCACCGTGGACCTCCGCACCGTGGACCTCCGTTCCGACGACGTTCCTTCCGCCGACGTTCCTTCCGGCGACGTTCGTTCCGGCGACGTTCGTTTCGTCGACCCGGACGGGATCCGGCTGGCCTACCAGGTCGCGGGCCCGCCGCAGGCTCCGCCGCTGGTCCTGCTGCACGCCCTCGGCGAGCGCGCGAGCGACTGGGACGAGGTGCTGCCCGCGCTGACCGACCGTCACCGGGTGCACGCCCTCGACCTGCGCGGGCACGGCCGCACCGGCCCGGCGCCGCACTACTCGCTCGACCTGATGCGGGCCGACGTGCTCGGCTTCCTGGACGCGCTCGGCCTGGACCGGGTGGACCTGGTCGGCCACTCGATGGGCGGCGTGGTGGCCTACCTGCTGGCCGCGCACCAGCCGCGGCGGATCGCCCGCCTGGTGCTGGAGGACGTCCCGCTGCCCCGCCCCCGCGAGCCGGTGCCCCCGGTCCGGCCGGCCGGTGAGCTGGACTTCGACTGGGACATGGTGCTGGCCGTCCGCCGGCAGATCGACACCCCCGACCCGTCCTGGCTGGACCGGCTCGCCCTGATCACCGCCGACACCCTGGTGGTGGCCGGCGGCCCGACCAGCCACGTCCCGCAGCAGGGCGTGGCCGAACTGGCCGCCCGGATCCCGGGCGCCCGCCTGGTCACCATCCCCGCCGGTCACCTGGTCCACCGCGCCCGGCCGGCGGCCTTCACGGCGGAGCTCACCGCCTTCCTGCACGCCTCCGGGTGACCGGCGCGGGCCACCCGGAGGCGTGCCCGGACAGCGCGGGGGGGGGGGGGGGGGGGGGGGGGGGGGGGGGGGGGGGAGGGGGGGGGGGGGGGGGGGGGGGGGGGGGGGGGGGGGACGTACGTACCCCCCCCCCCCCCCCCCCCCCCCCCCCCCCCCCCCCCCCCCCCCCCCCCCCCCCCCCCCCCCCCCCCCCCCCCCCCCCCCCCCCCGCGGTGGCGCCGGATCAGACCAGGTCGTACCGGTCCAGGTCCATCACCTTGGCCCAGGCGGCGACGAAGTCCTTGACGAACTTCTCCTTCGCGTCGTCGGCCGCGTAGACCTCGGCGACCGCGCGCAGCTCGGAGTTCGAGCCGAAGACCAGGTCGGCCCGGCTGCCGGTCCACTTGACCTTGCCGCTCGCGTCGCGGCCCTCGAAGCTGCCGGCGTCCGCGGCGGTGGGCAGCCAGGTGGTGCCCAGGTCCAGCAGGTTGACGAAGAAGTCGTTGGTCAGCACACCGGGGGTCTCGGTGAGCACGCCGACCTGCGACTCCTGGTGGTTGGCGCCCAGCACCCGCAGGCCGCCGACCAGCACGGTCAGCTCGGGGGCGCTCAGGGTGAGCAGGTTGGCCCGGTCCAGCAGCAGGAACTCGGCCGGCAGGCGGTTGCCCTTGCCGAGGTAGTTGCGGAAGCCGTCGGCGGTCGGCTCCAGGGCGGCGAACGACTCGACGTCGGTCTGCTCCTGGGTGGCGTCCGTGCGGCCTGGGTGGAACGGGACCTCGATCCGGACACCGGCCTGCTCGGCGGCCCGCTCGACGGCCGCGCCGCCGGCGAGCACGATCAGGTCGGCGAGCGAGACCTTCTTGCCGCCGCTCTGCGCGGCGTTGAAGCCCTGCTGGATGCCCTCCAGGGTGCGCAGCACCCCGGCCAGCCGGTCCGGGTCGTTGACCTCCCAGCCCGCCTGCGGCTGCAGGCGCAGGCGGGCGCCGTTGGCACCGCCGCGCTTGTCGCTGCCGCGGAACGAGGAGGCCGCGGCCCACGCGGTGGCGACCAGCTGGCCGACGGTCAGGCCGGCGTCCAGCACCTGGGTCTTGAGCGCGGCGACGTCCGCGGCGTCGACCAGCGGGTGGTCCACGGCGGGCACCGGGTCCTGCCAGAGCAGCGACTCGCTCGGGACCTCGGGGCCGAGGTAGCGGGCGATCGGGCCCATGTCGCGGTGGGTCAGCTTGAACCAGGCGCGGGCGAAGGCGTCCGCGAACTCCTCCGGGTGCTCCAGGAAGCGGCGGGAGATCGGCTCGTAGGCCGGGTCCAGGCGCAGCGAGAGGTCGGTGGTGAGCATGGTCGGGGCGTGGCTCTTGGCCGCGTCGTGCGCGTCCGGCACGGTGCCCGCGCCGGCGCCGTCCTTCGGCTTCCACTGGTGGGCGCCGGCGGGGCTCTTGGTGAGCTCCCACTCGTAGCCGAACAGGGTCTCGAAGAAGCTGTTGTCCCAGGCGGTCGGGGTGGCCGTCCAGGCACCCTCCAGGCCGCTGGTGATGGCGTCGCCGCCCTTGCCGGTGCCGAAGGTGCTCTTCCAGCCCAGGCCCTGCTCCTCCAGCGGGGCGGCCTCGGGATCGGCGCCCACGTTGTCGGCGGGGCCGGCGCCGTGCGTCTTGCCGAAGGTGTGGCCGCCGGCGATCAGCGCGACGGTCTCCTCGTCGTTCATCGCCATCCGGCGGAAGGTCTCGCGGATGTCGCGGGCCGCGGCCAGCGGGTCCGGGTTGCCGTTGGGGCCCTCCGGGTTGACGTAGATCAGACCCATCTGGACCGCGCCGAGCGGGTTCTCCAGCTCGCGGTCACCGGTGTAGCGCTCGTCGCCCAGCCAGGTGCTCTCGGGGCCCCAGTAGACGTCCTCCTCCGGCTCCCAGACGTCCTCGCGGCCGCCGCCGAACCCGAAGGTGTCGAAGCCCATCCCCTCCAGTGCCACGTTGCCGGCGAGGATCATCAGGTCGGCCCAGGAGAGGCTCTGGCCGTACTTCTTCTTCACCGGCCACAGCAGGCGGCGGGCCTTGTCCAGGTTGGCGTTGTCCGGCCAGCTGTTCAGCGGCGCGAAGCGCTGCTGGCCGGCGCCGGCGCCACCGCGGCCGTCGCTGATCCGGTAGGTGCCGGCGCTGTGCCAGGCCATCCGGATGATGAACGGGCCGTAGTTGCCGTAGTCGGCGGGCCACCAGTCCTGCGAGGTGGTGAGCACCTCGGCGATCTCCCGCTTGACGGCGGGCAGGTCGAGGGACCGGAAGGCGGCGGCGTAGTCGAAGGCCTCGCCGAGCGGGTTCGCCACGGCGGGGTTCTTGGCGAGGATCTTCAGGTTCAGCTGGTTGGGCCACCACTGACGGTTGCCGCCACCCTGGGTCGGGTGCGGGGCACGCCCGTGTGCGACCGGGCAGCCTCCGGCGCCCTCCGGCGCGGCTGCGGCGTTTGCGTCATGGTTCTCAGACATGGGAATCCTTCCGGAGCAGACGGACCACGGTGCTCAGAACTGCGGGCGGTGGACAGGTGGGCTGACTTCCGCGGAGGAGGCCCGTCACCTCTCAGTCCCGTGCCGTACCGGAGCCATCCTGTCCCTTGGCTATCACCAAAACCGATCCTACGATGGACCGAGTCCAAGTCAAGAAGAACACCAAATCCGTGGCCGACGGGACCCCGGCTACGTCATATCCACTGGGCACCCCGGATACTCACCGGCGACGATCGGGCATCCCACCGAGGCTGAAAAGGTGAAGCGACATGAGCGACCTGCTGGAGCGACTGCGCGGGCGCGGCTGGCGGCTGACCTCCCAGCGGCGTGTCGTCGCGGAGGTGCTCGACGGTGACCACGTGCACCTGACCGCCGACGAGGTGCACGCGCGCGCCGCGCAGCGGTTGCCGGAGATCTCCCGGGCGACCGTCTACAACACGCTGGGCGAGCTGGTGCTGCTCGGCGAGGTCGCGGAGGTCTCCACCGACGGCCGGGCCAAGCGCTACGACCCCAACGCCCACCAGCCGCACCACCACCTGGTCTGCTCCGGCTGCGGGACCATCCGGGACGTCCACCCGGTCGGCGATCCGCTGGCCGACCTGCCGGTGGGCGAGCGTTTCGGCTTCGCCGTCGCCGAGGTCGAGGTGACCTACCGCGGGCTCTGCCCCGCCTGCCGCTGACGGGCGGCGCTCCCGCCTGCCACTGAGGGCCGGCGCTCTGCCCTGCCGGTGACGGCCCGGCCCGGTGGGCTGCGGCGGTGCGGCGTTGTCGGTGCTGTGCCGTAGGGTGCGCCCGCAGCCCACTCCGACCTCCGACCCAGGGAGATCCGCGTGTCCCGTCCCGCCCGGCTCGTCGCCACCCTCACCGCACCGCCGCCGGCCGCGGAGTCCGCCGGCGCACCGTCGGGCGGACTGCGGCTCACCGGTCTGCCGGGCCGTCAGGCCCTGCTGCAGCGCGGCGACACCGAGGTCCGGCACCGGCCGGTGGCCGGCACGCCGATAGCACCGGGGGAGGTCGAGCACCGCTTCCCGGCGCCCTGGCCGCAGCGGTACGGTCAGGTCGCGGTGGCGCCGGACGGGAGCCTGGCGGTCTTCACCGGGGTGCACGCGGTGCGGGCCGTCGACGCCGCCGGCGCGGTGCGCTGGGAGCTGGCGCACAGCTGCTGGGCCTGGGCCTGCCGGGCGGCGCACGCCGGGTTCGAGGAGTACGCGGACGACCGCGGCCACCGGTACGCCGACAGCGGCTCGGCCGGCTTCTCCGCCGACGGACGGCTCCTCTGGGCGCACGTGCGCGGACCGCTGGGCGAGGACGGCGCGGCGCCCGACCCGGCGGAGGAGTGGCTGCTGCTGGACCCGGCCGACGGCCGGGTGCTGGGGGGGGGGGGGGTTCTCTCCTCCCCCCCCTTCGCCTAGCCCCCCCCCCCCCCCCCCCCCCCCC
>NZ_JBNQTI010000001.1:0-113816 GCF_050325825.1 Kitasatospora sp. LaBMicrA B282 | reverse complement strand
CTGGCGCGGGTCGCGGCCCGCGCCGCCTCCGCGGGCAGCGAGCACCACCCGCACCCCGACCCGCGCCAGATGGGCCTGAGCATCGGTGAGGGCCAGGACGGCTCACCGCTGCGCTGGGGCCGCTGGGACGGGCAGGCCGTCACGGTGGACCCCTACGGCGACCAGGACTTGGTGCTGCTCGCCGTCAGCCCCTCGGGCGACCGCCTGCTGACCGTCTCGCACGACCAGGAGCGGCTCGCCGTCCACGAGGTGGGGGACGGCTCCGTCATCACCGAACTGGACGCCGCCGCCAGGTTGCCGCGGCACCCCGGTGCCGCACCCGACAACGACGAAGCCCTCCCGTACTGGGACTGGGCGGGCGGCTTCCTGGACGAGCAGACGGTGATCACCGGCTCGTTGGAGAGCGACGAGGAGTGGGGTGCGGGGCGGCACTGGCTGCTCGACACCGGCGCCGGGTCCGGGGCCGTCCCCGAGCTGGTGGCCTACCCCTTCCCGGTACCGGGCCTGCCCACCGCCATCGGCGACGGCACCTGGTACACCGCCGCGGACGCGGGCCACACGCTGCACGTGTGGGCGCGGGGCTGACCCCGCGCGCCCACCGCGGCCGGGGAGCGCCGGGTCGGGCGGGGGCGGGGGTGGGGCCGGCCGGGGTGGGGCTGGCCGGGGTGACTTGGCCGGGCTGGGGCGGGCTCAGCTGCGCAGCGCGGTGACGGTCAGCGTCGTGTAGCCCATGGTGAAGGCGCCGCCGACCGCGTCGATCGCCTCCCCGATGCCCGCGAGCAGCCGGGCCCGGGCGGCCGGCGGCACCTGGGCCATGGCACCGCTGGTGGGCAGCAGGTCCAGCCACTGGTCCCGGGTGTAGGAGCGCTCCCAGTCGTGGCGCCACTGCTCGGCCGGGCCGAACGCGCCGGCCGCCCGGATTCCGTCCGCCGCCCGGGCGGGCAGGCCCGCGTACGCCCCGGGCCCCGAGGTGGTGGGCCGCCGGGCGAGCAGCGAGTCGGGGGCCACCCGCCGGTACACCGCCGCGAAGGCCTCGGCCACCTCCGCGGGCGGCTGGTCGACGTTCCAGAACACGGCCAGCCGCCCGCCGGGCCGCAGCACCTCGGCGGCCTTCACCGCCCCCGTGACCGGGTCGACCCAGTGCCAGGCCTGGGCGGCCACCAGCACGTCGAAGGTCCGCCCGGCCGACTCCCACCGCTCGAACGGGGCCACCTCCACGGTCAGTCCGTGCCGGCGCGCCCAGTCCGCCATCCGGGCGTCGACCTCGACACCGAGCACGGTGCACCCGGCTTCCCGGAACTGTCGGGCGGCGATCCCGGTGCCGCAGCCGACGTCGAGCACGGCGGCGCCCGGGTGGCCGGCGGTCACGGCGGTGACGAGCGCGGCGGGGTAGCGCGGGCGGGCCCGGTCGTAGCGTTCGGGGTCGGCGCCGAACGACTCGGCCAACTCCCGTGCCTGGTGGGACTCCCGGACCTGCGGAGCGGCGTGCAGGGGGTGCTGCGGAGGGTGCTGCGGAGGTAAGGTGGGCATGTGCCCACTATGAGTGGGCATGCGCCCACTCGTCAACGGGGGTGGGACCGACCAGGAGAGGTGGCGGCGCACCGTGCCGACCGGGGTGGCCCTGCGCGACGTGCGCGAGCAGCTGTTCGAGGCGGCCGAACGGATCCTGCTGCGGGACGGGCCGAGCGGGCTGACCAGCCGCGCGGTCACCGCCGAGGCCGGTTGTGCCAAGGGAGTGCTGCACCGGCACTTCACGGACTTCGACGGCTTCCTCGCCGACCTGGTCCTGGACCGGATCGCCCGCCTGGAGCGCCAGGCCGCCGAACTGCGCGCCGCCGCCGGTACCGGCGGCGTGGTGGCCAACCTGGCCGCGGCACTGACCGAGCTGTTCGGCCCGGTGGCGGTGGCGATCGTCGCCCTGGTCACCTTCCGCGACGAACTGCGCGCCCGGCTGCGCCGGACCAGGCCGACCGGCCTCCCGCTGCTGACCGAGGCCACCGCGATGGTCGCCGACTACCTCGCCGCCGAACGCGCCCTGGGCCGGATCAGTACCGCCGCCGACCCGGCCACCCTCGCCCCCACCCTGATCGGCACCGCCCACCTGCTCTTCGCCGACCGCACCGCCACCCCGCCGGACGCCGCCGCCGTGCACCGCATGGTGGCCGCCACCCTCGAGGGGGTGCTGCCGCGATGACGGACCCTTCGCCGGCGTGGCAGCGCCGGCTCGCCGACCTCCCCCCGGCGCAGCACGCCGAGGCCGATGCCCTGCGCGCCCGCTTCGCGGCCCTGGGCGCGGACGATCCCGAGGGCTGCGCCCGCTCCGAGATCGCCGAGGACCAGCCGCACCTGGCCCGCTACCTGCTGCTCCGCACCCTGTGGCGCACGGTGATCGACAACTGCGGCAGGCCCACCGGGCTGGAGCAGTCGCCGGTCGGGCGCCGACTGCTGGACGCCGGCGCCGACCGGGCGGATCTGGCCCGCTTCGCCCGCGAAGTCGCCTACGAGGCGCTGTTCCTGACCCTCGAGGAACTCGACGGCGGCGGCGGACAGCACGCCGGGCAGGACGCCGGGCCGGCGGTCGGCTGGTCGCTCCAGGAGACCGGTGCGGACGGCGCCCTGACCGGCCGCCGGCTCGCCGCACTCCACGAGGACTTGCTGACCATGGACCCGGGCGAGTCGGCCGCCCGGCCCTGACCGCCCCCACCGCTCGGCGGCCGCCTGCACTTCGCTGACTTGGTCGGGTGACAAGCCGCGCACTGCTGCCCCGCGCCGCCGGTCTCCTGGTGCATCTCCGCTGCTCCTGCGCGCTCGCCGTCGACTCGTGCCCCGCCCTGATGGCCCGCGTGCGGCGGTGCGTCAGGGCACCCCTCAGCGGACGCCCCGGCCCGCGCGGCGGTCGCGGTGGGCCGGCAGGGTGGCCAGCGCCATCGCGGTGGCGGTCAGGGTGAACGCCCAGGGGTAGCCGGTGCCGGCTGCGAGCCAGCCGAAGGTCACGGCGCCCACGCCCATGCCGGCGTCGTAGGCGAAGTTCCAGAGCGCGCTGACGGTGCCGAAGCCGGCGGCGGGGACCCGGGCGTACATCAGGGTCAGGGTGGCGTTCTGGGTGATGCCGAAGCCGATCCCGAACACGCCGACCGCGACCACCAGGGCGATCGGGCTGCCGGTCAGCGCCATCAGCACGGTGCCCGCGGCCGACAGCAGCAGGCCGGGCAGCACCAGCCCCGCCGGGCCGTGCCGGTCCGCGTGCCGGCCGGCGTACCAGCGGGCCAGCGTGGTGGCCGCGGGTTGGACGAAGAGCGCCACGGTGACCAGGCCGGTGGCCGAGGCGGGGACGGCGAGCGGCAGGAAGGTCACCACGATCCCCGCGGCCACGGCGGTGGCCGCGAACACCACGGTGGGCCGCCGCAGTTCGGCCCCGCGCAGCCCCTCGCCGATGCCGACGGCCCGCCCCGCGGTGCGGATCCGGTCGGGCAGGCCGGGCACCGCGGGGATCGCGGCGAGCGGGACCAGCCCGCCCGCGGTGAAGACCACGCCGTAGCCGACGTGAGCGGCCAACCAGGCCCCCAGCGGCAGTGCCACCAGCGAGGGCACCCCGCTGACGAGGCCGACCAGCGCCAGCCCTTCGCCGCGCCGTTCGGCGGGGATCAGCGAGGCCGTCAGCGCGCCGCCCGCGACCATGGTGAACGCGAAGCCCAGCCCACGCAGCAGGCAGACCGCGACGATCCAGCCCAGGGCGCGGGAGCACGGCAACGCCAGCGCCGGCGCACCCAGCAGGGCCAGCCCGACCGCCAGGACGGCGCGGTAGCCGTGGCGGTTGACCAGGGCGGGCGTGGCGAGCTCGCCCAGCACCGTGGCCAGCATCAGCGCACCGGTGGCCAGCCCGGCGCCGGCCCCGCCGGCGTGGGTGGCTGCACCGGCGTGGGTGGCGGCACGGGCGGTGGCGTAGCCGGGGACGACCGACAGCAGCAGGTAGAAGCCGATCGAGGCGCCCAGCATGGAGACGAAGCGGAGCAGCAGCGGCGGGGTGAGCAGCGGCGGGCGCGGGGCGAGCGCCGGGGGCGTGGTGTCGATCGTTTCGGTCACGGCAGGACGCTAAGGGCGCAACCGGACCACCGGTAAGCTCCAGTTCCATGCCTCTGGAATGGTCCGGTTCCTCACCCGAGCTGCTGCTGGTCGTCGACCGGAACAGCGGCCGGCCGCTGCGCGCCCAGCTGGAGCACGGGCTGCGGGAGGCGATCCGCACCGGCCGGCTGGCGGTCGGCGAAAAGGTGCCCTCCTCCCGGGAGTTGGCCCGCACGCTCGGCCTGTCGCGCGGGCTGGTGCAGGAGTGCTACGCCCAACTCCAGGCCGAGGGCTATCTGGTGACCCGACCGGGCTCCGCCACCCGGGTGGCGGCCGGCGCCGCCGCACCGCCCGTGGCCGCCCGGCCGCGCCCGGACACCGGCCGCCTGGTGGCCGACTTCCGCTGGGGCGTACCGGACTTGTCGTCCTTCCCGGTCGAGGACTGGCTGCGGGCCCAACGCGAGGCGGCCCGTGGCATGGCGACCGTGGAGTTCGACTACGGCGATCCGCGCGGCAGTGCCGCCCTGCGCGAGGTGCTGGCCGGCTACCTGCGCCGGGTGCGCGCCGCCGTGGCGGACCCCGAGCACATCGTGGTCTGCAACGGCTACGCCCAGGGCCTCGGCCTGGCCCTGCGGGTGCTGGCCGACGGCGGTCTGGACACCGTGGCCTTCGAGGACCCCGGCTCACCGGCCACCGTCGGCGCGGCCGCCGCCGCAGCGGGCCTGCGCCCGGTGCCGGTCCCGGTGGACGAGCACGGCATCGACGTGGCGGCGCTGGCCGCGACCGGGGCCCGCGCGGTGGTGGTCACCCCCGCGCACCAGTGGCCGACCGGCGTGGCCCTGGCCCCGGAGCGCCGGCTGGCGCTGGTCGAGTGGGCCAGGGACCGCGACGCGATCGTGATCGAGGACGACTACGACGCCGAGTTCAGGTACGACCGCGAACCCGTCGGGGCGCTCCAGGGACTGGCCCCCGACCGGGTCATCGCCCTGGGCACGGTCAGCAAGTCGCTCGCCCCCGCCCTGCGGATCGGCTGGATGGTCTGCCCGCCGGAGCTGGTCGCGCCGCTCACCGCGCTGAAGCACCGGCTGGACCGCGGCACCCCGACCCTGGACCAGGTGGCGTTGGCCCGGTTGATCGAGTCCGGACGCTTCGACCGCCACCTGCGCCGGATGCGCGCCGGCTACGCGGCCCGGCGCGGCACCCTGCTCGCCGCGCTGGCCGAGCACGCCCCCGGCCTGCCGGTGACCGGCCTGGCCGCCGGTTTCCACGCCGTTGCCCAGCTGCCCGCCGGTGTCGACGAGCAGCTGGTGGTGGCCGCGGCCCGGGCGCGCTCGGTCGGCCTCTACGGCATGGCCACCTGCCGCGCGGCGCGGGCCGGTGCACCGGCCCAACTCGTGCTCGGCTTCGGCAACGTGGGCGAACGGGCGATCAGGGCGGGCATCGCGGCGGTGGGTGACCTGCTGCTCGGGCGGGCGTAGGGGCGGTCCGAGAGGACGCCTGGACTAGCCAGACCGGCCCCCGGACCCCCGGGCCGCCGCCACGACGGGCCGCCGTGACCGCGGCCCGCGCGGGTGGTCAGCCCCGGACCGGCTGGGCGGCGTGGAAGTAGTGGCCCTGGTCGAGGTCGTCGAGGAGTCCCGGGCCGGTCGGCCGCCAGCCCAGCAGCTCGCGGGTCAGCGCGCTGGAGGCCGGGGCGTCGGCCCCGACCGGGCCGGCCAGCCAGCCGAAGTGCGCCTGGGCGTCCGCGGGGGCGACGGAGGCCACCGGGAGGTCGAGGTGACGACCGATCAGCTCGGCCACGACCCGGATCGGCACGCCCTCGTCGGCCACCGCGTGCAGCACCGAGCCCGCGGGCGCTTGCTCCAGGGCCAGCCGGCAGAGGTGTGCGGCGTCGCGGCGGTGCACCGCGGGCCAGCGGTTGGCGCCGTCGCCGGGGTACCCGGAGAGCTGCCGCTCCCGGGCCACGCCGATCAGGGCGGGCAGGAAGCCGTGGTCACCCTCGCCGTGCACGGTCGGGGGCAGCCGCAGCACGGCGGAGCGGACGCCCCGCTCGGCGAAGGCGAGCGTCAGCTGCGCGTTGGCCAGCCGCCGTTCGGCACCGTCGATCAGCAGGTGCGCGGCCGCGGCCGGCTCGCCGCCGTCCCGCTCGGTGGCCACCCGCCCCGGGGCCAGGCCGAGCGTGCCGGCGGCCACGACCAGCGGGCGGTCGGTGCCGGCCAGCGCCTCGCCGAACGCCTCGATGGCGCGGCGGTCCGCGTCGGCGGCGCCGTGGAAGTCGCCGGTGAAGGCGATGTCGTGCTTGAAGGCGAGGTGGATCACGCCGTCCGCGGCGGCCGCCGCGCCGCGCAGGGTGTCGAGGTCGTCGAGGGTGCCGCGCAGCACCTCGGCGCCGGCCGCGTCGAGCGCGGCGGCGGAGGCGTCGGAGCGGGCCAGCCCGAGGACCTGGTGGCCGGCGGCCAGGAGTTCGGGGACGACGGCGGAACCGATCCAGCCGGACGCCCCGGTGACGAGTACACGCATGGCAGGAACCTCCCGGTGAGTCGACCGCCCCGGCCGCACGCGGCGGCCCAGGAGGGCGGTCGTGATGTCAGTGACTGTTATCGCCGTTGCCAGCGTACCTCTGATGTCAGGGCCTGTCATCAGCTAGACTCCAGCGCATGGGGCGATGGGAGCCGAACGCGAAGGGCCGACTGGAGCAGGCGGCTCTGGAGCTCTACGTCGAGCGCGGGTTCGAACAGACCACGGTGTCGGAGATCGCCAAGCGGGCCGGCCTGACCGAGCGGACCTTCTTCCGGCACTACGCCGACAAGCGCGAGGTCCTCTTCGGCGGCGCGGGCGCGCTGCAGGACCTGCTGGTGACCTCGGTGGCGGCCGCGCCCGCGGCGCTGGCGCCGATCGACGCCGTGGCCGCGGCCCTCGAAGCCGCTGCTGCGGTGCTGGAGGAGCGCCGCGACAGCGCCCGGCGCCGCCAGGCCGTGATCTCCGCCCACCCGGAACTCCAGGAGCGCGAGCTGATCAAGCTCGCCACCCTCGCCGCGGCACTCGCCGACACCCTGCGGCAGCGCGGGGTGTCGGAGGTGGCCGCGAAGCTGGCCGCGGAAGCCGGCATCGCGGTGTTCAAGGTCGCGTTCGAGGGCTGGATCGAGTCGATGGGTGAGAACGGCGACGGGGTCGGGGGAGCCGTCGGGGAGCGGAAGCTGGCGGAGCTGGTCCGCGAGTCGGTCGACGAACTCAAGGCCGTGACCGCCGGCAGCTGAGCGGTGGCAGCCGAGTGGCGGCAGCTGACCACCACTCAGTCGACCGCCGCCGGCCGACTGGCGGTGGCCCGATCGCGCTCGGCGAAAACGGCCTGGCAGGTCGCGATCCCGGGCGCTATGCTCCCCGTGATGACTACGTACTCCCTGATGAGATTGGGGGTCCCGTCCGCGCAAGGTGAGTGCTGATGCTCACTCACGTCGCGAACCGGGATTCCTCCGCCTCCGCCGAACCGGCTCCCACCGAAGCGGTTCCCACCGAAGCCACTGCTTCCAGCACCGCTTTCTTCTGGGCCGCCTCCTTCTGGCCGCGCGTGCGGGAGTTCGCCGTGCCGGCCGCCATGATCGAGACCGCCACCGCCCGCCGCCACGCCGGCGACTGGGCGGGCGCGTGCGCTGCCGCGGCCGTCGACGTCGACCTGGACCTGCGCGCGGTGCGCCGCACCCACGGTCGGGAGCTCGCCGCTCGGGTCCGCGCCGACCTGCGGCTACTGGCACCCGACCTGCTGCGCTGGCACCTGCCGCGGATCGCCCCCGACGGGTTGCTGCGGCCGGGCCTGACCATCGCGCTCGCCCGCTACGCCGGGACCGGGCACGGCCGGGCCAGTCCGCTGCACCTCGTCGTCCGGACCCCGCCGGCCTGGGCCGATGCCGGCCAGCGGATCAGCCTCGCGCTCTGGGACGGCACGCCCGCCGCGGCCTGGCCGCATCCGCACCCGCATCCCAACCGCCTCTTCCGCCTCGACCTGCACCGCCACCTGTGGGACGCCGGGCGGAGCGACGAGTTGCGCGGGCGCTGTGGCGCCGATCGTCCACCGGCCGTGCCGGCCCACCATCTCGGCCACGGCTGGGCGGTGGACCGCTGGGCGGCCGAGGCGCGGGTGCTGCTCGCGGCCGAGGGGCGGCAGCACGGCAGCGTCCTGGTGCGGCTGGGCGCCCGGCGGCGGCTGATCCTCGACCTGGCCGCGGCCGGACCCGGCGCGGTGGCTGCCGGCTCGCCGCCGACGGCGACCCTGCGCGACGCCCCGCCGCGCACGGGCGACCCCGGCGGTGCGCTGCCGGTGCTGCCGGACGCGGCAGCCCGGGAGCTGCCCGACCTGGCGCTGCTCCGGTCCGGCCTGGTCGACCCCGATCGGCTGCACCCGCTGGTCGCCGCCGCCCTGCTGCCCGATCGGCCGCCCACCGCTCCGGGCGCCTCCTTGGCCACGTCCCTGGCCGCCTTCCCGGACCGGGGCGGGCGGCCCTGGCTGGTCGAGTGCCGCGGCGAGCAGCACCGGATCGGGCTGGTCGACGGGGTGTTGGCCCCGCTGGACCACGATCCGGCGGAGCTGCGCCGCGAGGAGCTGCTGGTCGCGCTGACCGGCACCCCGCTGCCCTGCCTGCAGGTCGTCGACCGGGCGCACCGCCACCCGGCCGGTCTGGACGGCATTCGCGAACGGCTGAACCACGGTGACACCGCCGGCGCGCTGGCCGCCGTCGAGGACCTGTTGGGTCCCGACGCGCTGCTGCGCGGCGGCGTGCTGCGGGACGAGATCGAGGCGGCCGTGCAGCGGCGGCTCAGCCACGAGCGGTACCGGGAAGGCCTCGGCGGACCCGCGCCCGCACCCGCCACCGACCGCCGCAGCCGGCGCGTTCCCCGTCGCTCCCTGAACCACCGCGGACACCCGCGCAACGCGGGCGGCCGCTGAAGCCGGCACCGCCCGGCCGGCCACAGCGGCCCACCACCCACCTGTCCGCCCCGACCCCACGAGGTGATCACCCATGCCCACCCACACCGCCACCCCCACCCGCCGACTCGACGTCGCCGGCGACCTGCTAGCGCTGCTCCGCGAGACCACCACCGAGCCGCGCGCGGACGACCAACTGGCCGCCCTGACCCTGGCGGTCGCCGCCGACCTGCCGGTACTGCTCTGGGGCGAGCCGGGGATCGGCAAGACCGCCGGCCTGACCCAGCTCGCCGAGGCCCTGGACCTGCCGCTGACCACGGTGATCGCCAGCGTGCACGAGCCCTCCGACTTCGCCGGGCTGCCCGTGGTCGGCGACGATCCCGCGGTGCAGGGCGTGCCGATGGCACCGCCGGACTGGGCGGTCCGCCTGGTCCGGGCCGGCCGCGGGCTGCTCTTCCTGGACGAGCTGTCCACCGCCCCGCCGGCCGTGCAGGCGGCGCTGCTCCGGGTGGTGCTGGAACGGCGCATCGGCGCTCTGCAACTGCCCCCCGGGGTACGGATCGTGGCCGCGGCCAACCCGCGCTCCTCGGCGGCCGACGGCTGGGAGCTGAGCCCGCCGCTGGCCAACCGCTTCGTCCACCTGCAGTGGGTGCACGACCACGAGGTGGTGGTCCGCGGGCTCGGCGGGACCTGGCCGCGGGCGACCCTGCCGCAGCTCGATCCCACCGGGCTGCCGGCAGCGGTCGCGTACGCCCGCCGGGCGGTCTGCGGGCTGCTCGCCGTCCGTCCCGCCCTGGTGCACCAGTTGCCGAAGAACGAGGCCCGCCGCGGCGGTGCGTGGCCGTCGCCGCGCAGCTGGGAGATGGCGCTGCGCCTGATCGCCTTCGCCACCGCGGCCGGTGCCTCGCGGGACGTCCTCTCGCTGCTGGTCCGCGGCACCGTGGGGGAGGGGCCGGGCCTGGAACTGCTCGCCGGCCTCGACCGGTTGGACCTCCCGGACCCCGAACTGCTGCTCGCCGACCCGGCCGGCGCCGAGCTGCCCGAGCGGGGGGACCTGCGCCAGGCCGTGCTGGACGGCGTGGTGGCGGCGGTCCGCAACCGCCCCGCGCGGGACCGGTGGGACGCGGCCTGGGCGCTGCTGGTCCGGGCGTTGGAGACCGGCGCCCCGGACCTGGTGGTGGTCCCGGCCACCGAACTCGCCGCGCTGCGCCGGGAGGAGTGGGAGGTGCCGGCCGCGATCGACCGGCTCTCCGGCGCCGTCTCGATCTCCCGCCGCGCGGACCGGGTGGCGGCCCGGATCACGCTCGCGGCCCGGGGTGGGCGATGAGCACGCCCGCCGCCCCGCGCACCCCGCAGCGGCCCGCGGCGCCGGTCGCCCCGCACCGGCCTGCGGCGCCGGTCGCCCCGCTCGTGCTGGACCGCGAGAAGCTCTACGCCGCCCGGCTGCACGCCGCCCGGGTCCGGCCCTACCTGGCGACGGCGCTGTTCGCCCTGCAGGTCGTGGAGTCACGCCAGGTCCCGACGATGGCCGTCGACCCGCACTGGCGCTGCTACGTCTCCCCGGCGTTCGTGGGCCGGACGCCGGAGGCGGAGCTGGCCGCGGTCTGGGTGCACGAGGTGTCGCACCTGCTGCGCGACCACCACGGGCGCGGTGACCGGGTCGCCGAGGAGCGCGGTCTGACCGGCCGCGGGGAGCGGCTGCGGATGAACATCGCCGCGGACTGCGAGATCAACGACGACGCGTTCGGCGACGGCCTGGTGACACCGAAGGGGGCGGTCCGGCCGGCGGACCTGGACCTCGCGCCGGGCGAGCTGATGGAGGACTACCTGCGGCAGTTCACCCTGGGACCGTGGACCGAGCACCTCGCCTGGCTCGACTGCGGCAGCGGCGCGGACGGCCTGGCCCGGCCCTGGGACCTTGGCCCGGACGGCGCGCACGGGCTCACCGCGCAGGAGCGGGACGCGGTCCGGTTCCGGGTGGCGCAGGGCATCGTCGGCCACCCCGGCAGCGCCCCGCGGGGCTGGCAGCGGTGGGCCGAGGAGGCCTTCCACCCGCCGCAGCCGTGGCGGGAACTGCTGGGCGCGGCGGTCCGCTCGGCGGCGGCCGGCTCGGGGGCGGGGCAGGACTACAGCTACGGCCGGCCGGCGCGGCGCTCGGCCGGGCTGCCCGGCGTGGTGCTGCCCGCGCTGCGGCGGCGCCCGCCGCGGGTCAACGTGATCATCGACACCTCCGCCTCGGTGAGCGACGCCGAGTTGGGCAGTGCGCTGCTCGAAGTGGCGGCGATCTGCCAGGCGGTGGGCGGGCGCCGGGACCAGGTGGGGGTGCTGCCCTGCGACGCGGCGGCCCACGCCGTGCAGTCGCTCTGCCGGGCCGAGGGCATCCCGCTGGTCGGCGGTGGCGGCACGGACCTGCGCGCGGGGTTCGCCAGGGCGCTGCGGTCCCGGCCGCGGCCGGACGTCATCGTGGTGCTGACGGACGGCCAGACCCCGTGGCCGGACGCCCGCCCGTCGTGCCGGACGGTGGTCGGGCTGTTCTCCCGCAGCCCCAACTGGCGGCGGCTGGAGAACAATCCGGAGTACCGGCCACGGCTGCCGCCGCCCTGGGCCCGGGTGGTGGAGATCGGCTAGCGGGCGGCCGGACTCCGATCGACGGTCCCCCGTGCGCAGGACCAGGCGCTAAAGGCCGCCTCCGGGAGGGTGGCCAGGGGGGCTGGCGGCGTGCGCGGCGGGCACGGTGCAGGCGCGCAGCCAGGCGTGGACCAGGGTGGTGGCGGCGCGGTGCAGCGCGCTGCGGCCGGTCATCGGGCGGCGGCGTGGTCGGTGGCGGCCGTGGCGAGGCCGCGGATCAGGGGGTGGACCCGGGTGCCGTCGCCGTCCAGTTCGGGTTGGAAGAGGGTGGCCAGGAAGAAGGGGTGGTCGGGCAGTTCGGCGATCCGGGCCTCCCCGGCCTCGTCGGTGCCGGTGACGAGCAGGCCGTGCGCGCGCAGCACGGCCAGGCGCTCCGGGTTGAGGCCGAAGCTGCAGTGGTAGCGGGCCTGCATCCGCTCGGTGCCGATCAGTTGGGCGGCCCGGGAGCCGGGGGCGATCCGGACGGCGCCCTCGTGGCCGACCAGGGAGCAGCTGAGCGGGACGATCAGGGCGTCCTCGTCGCCGGTGGCCGGGTCGTTCTCGGTGTGGCCGGCCCGGTCGAGGCCGCAGACATTGCGGGCGAACTCCAGCAGCGCGTGCTGGAAGCCGCCGCAGGTGCCCAGGAAGGGGATGCCGTGCTCGCGGGCGGTGTGGATCGCGGCCACCGCCCCGGCCTCGCTGCGGTAGGGGCTGCCGGGCAGCACCCAGACCGCGTCGAAGCCCTCGAGGCCCCGGCCGGCCTCCTCGGTGGGGATCCAGTACGCGTCCAGGTCGAGTCCGTCGCGCAGGCGCAGGGCTTCCAACAGGCCGGGGATGCGGTTGTGCGAGCGGACGGCGTCGGAACGGTCGCCCACCAACGCGATGCGTGCGGTGAAGTTCATGGGTGCCATCCTGCTGACCAGCGTGCATCAGGTCTAACGATGATCTCTGCATCCTGGATAAGCAATACTGATGCCCATGGATCCGCATCTGCTCCGCACCTTCGTCGCGGTCCTCGACCACCGGTCCTTCTCCGCGGCCGCCGCGGCGCTCGGCTACACCCAGTCCGCCGTCTCCCAGCACATCGCCGCACTGGAGGCCGACCTGGGCACCCGGCTGGTCGAGCGCCGGCCGGTGGCCGCCACGCCGGCCGGCGCGCGCCTGCTGGAGCACGCCCCCGGCCTGCTGCTGCGATTGGACGCCGTCCGCGCCGACATTGCGCGCCTGCAGCAGACCGAGCCCACCCGGCTGACCCTGGCCTGCTCACCCGCCGCACTGGGCCCCGAGGCGGCCCGGGCCCTGGCGCGGCTGCGCGGCACCACCCACCCGCTGGACCTCGAGGTGCGGGTGCTCGGCCGCTCGGCGGTGATCGAGCAGGTGCTCGCCGGGCACGCCGACCTCGGCCTGGTCGACGGCGCCGCGGCCCCCAGCGACCCGCTGCCGCTGTCGGACCTGGGCCCCGCCGGCACGCTCGCCGTGGCGGAGCAGACCCTGGCCGTGCTGTTCCCGCAGGACCACCCGCTGGCCGGGCGCCGCGGGGTGCGGCTGACCGACCTGACGCAGGCCCAGTGGATCGACGCCCCCGACACCGCGATCCCGCTCGAGCGGTTGCGCGCGGTCTGCCGCACCGACGGCTTCCGTCCCCGGCTCCGCCACCGCGGCACCGACCTGCACGGCCTGGCCGCGCTGGCCGCCGCCGGGCACGGCCTCGCCGCGCTCCCGCTGCCGCTGGCCGCCGCGCTTCCCGGCCTCACCGCCGTCCCGGTCACCGAGCCGCGCCTGGTGCACCGCACCGAGCTGCTCCACCCGGCGGGTCCGACCGAGGCCGCGCAGCGGCTGGTCGAGCTGCTGACCGAACGTCAGGGCGGCTAGGCCCTGGCCGAACCGGCTGCCGCGCCACCCGTCGCCCACGTATCCGTTGCTGAGGAGCAGGTCCTGAACACGTCCGTCGCCGAAGCGCTCCCCGTCGCGCTGCTCCTACTGGTGCTGGTCTGCGCGGTGGTGCGGCCGTGGGGCTGGCCGGAGGCCGTGGTGGCCGTGCCCGCGGCCGGGGTGCTGGTCGGCACCGGGGCGATCTCCCCGGGCCACGCGCTGGCGGAGGCGCAGGGGCTGGGACCGGTGGTCGGGTTCCTCGCCGCGGTGCTGGTGCTGGCCCAGCTCTGCGACGACGAGGCCTCTTCGCCGCCTGCGGGGCCTTCATGGCGCGCAGCGCGGTGGGACGCCCGCGCCGGCTGCTGGTGCAGGTGTTCGTGCTCGCCTCGGTGATCACCGCGGTGCTCAGCCTGGACGCCACGGTGGTGCTGCTCACCCCGGTGGTCTTCGCCACCGCCGCCCGCCTCGGCTCCCGTCCCTAACCGTTCGTCTACGCCTGTACCCACCTGTCGAACACCGCCTCGCTGCTGCTGCCGGTCTCCAACCTGACCACCCTGCTGGCCTTCGCGGCCAGCGGGCTGAGCTTCACCCGGTTCGCCGCGCTGATGGCGCTGCCCTGGCTGGTGGCGATCGGGGTCGAATACCTGGTGCTGCGGCGGTTCTTCGCCACCGACCTGGACGCCGGTGCTGCTGATCCTGGCCCGCGACGGCGACCGCGCCCACCACCCCGGCCCGCACAGCCTCGGCCCCGCCGGGCGCTTCGTGGTCGACCACGCGCCGTGCCCGGTCCTGCTGGTCTGGCCCGCGCCGGCCCGGTCGCCCGAGGCACCGCGCTCGCCCGAGCCGGCCCCGCCCGACCGGCCGCGCTGATCCGGCGGTCAGCCGCCCGCGAGGGCCCGGTCCACCAGCGGCCCGGCGGCGCCGGTGTAGGCGGTGGGGTCGCAGAGCGACTCCAGCTCGGCCGGGGTGAGCAGGCCGTCCAGCGCCGGGTCGGCGGCGAGCACCTTGGCCAGCGGCTCGCCGGCGCGCTGCGCCCGCTCGGAGGCGTCGGAGAGCAGCTGCTTGGCGGCGGCCTTGCCGAGCCGCGGCGCGAGGACCGCCGCCAGGCGCTCCGAGACCACCTGGCTGCCGGTCAGCGCGAGGTTGTCGAGCATCCGTTGCGGGCGCACCTCCAGCCCCTCGGCCAGCTCGACCACCGTGTGGGCGGCGCCGCCGGCCAGCCGCAGGCACTCGCGCAGCAACTGCCACTCGGCGTGCCAGGCGCCGCCGGAGCGCTCGTCCTCGGCGACCAGGCACTGGGTCAGCGCGGCGGCGATCGGCGGGACCTGGATGGCCGCGGACCGGATCAGGGTGGCCAGCACCGGGTTGCGCTTGTGCGGCATCGCCGAGGAGCTGCCCCGGCCGGCCGCACCCGGCTCGGCCACTTCGCCGACCTCGGTGCGGGTGAGGTTCTGCACGTCGAGCGCGATCTTGCCGAGCGCGCCGGTGGTCAGCGCGAGGGCCGCGGCGAGGTCGGCGAGCGGGGTGCGCAGCACGTGCCAGGGCAGGGCGGGGCGGGCCAGGCCGGTTTCCGCGGCGTAGGCGTCGAGCAGGTCGTTCAGGTAGCGGGCCGGGTCGAGCCGCTCGGCGCCGTCGATCCGGGCGTACTCCAGGTAGCCGGCCAGCGTGCCCGCGGCGCCGCCGAGCGCGATCGGCAGGCCCTGCTCGTGCACCCGGGCCAGCCGCTGCTCGGCGTCCAGCAGCAACTGCCGCCAGCCGGCCGCCTTCAGCCCGAAGGTGGTCGGCACCGCCTGCAGGGCCAGGGTGCGGCCGGCCATCACGGTGTCGCGGTGCCGGGCGGCGAGGTCGCCCAGCGCGGCCGCCGCCCGGGTCAGGTCGGCCCGGATCAGCGCGAGCGCCCGGCCGGCGACCAGCATCGCCCCGGTGTCGAAGATGTCCTGGCTGGTCGAGCCCCGGTGCACGTACTCCGCGGCGGCCGGGTCGGTGGCCGCGACCGCCCGGGTGAGCGCCGCCACCAGGCCGACCACCGGATTGGCGGTCTCCCGGGCGGCCAGCGCAAGTTCGCGCAGCGGGAAGTCCTCGGCCCGGGCCGCCGCGGTGATCGCCGCGGCCGCGCTCGGCGGCAGCGTGCCCAGGGCGGCCTGGGCCCGGGCCAGCGCCGCCTCGGCGTCGAGCATGGCCTGCAACCACGCCCGGTCGCAGACGGCCCGCTCCACCGGGGTCCCGGCGCGCACCGGGGAGAGCAGGCCGGCGTCCTGCTGGTCCCACTCGGCGCGGTGCTGGTCGGTCGGCTCCTGCTGGCTGGTCGTCACCTGCGGCTCCTCGTCGTGGCGGTGCGTGCGTCGCCTCCCATGGTGTCGCGTCCGCCGGTCGCCCGGGGGCGGTTCGCGCCGCTGGCCGAGCCGCGGTCCGCCGGGCCTCGAGCGGGCGCGGCTGCTCGGCGGCCGGGCGGCCGCCGACCCGGGGAGCGGTTCGCTGACCGGGGGAGCCGTTCGCAGGACCGCCATCGAGCCGTAACGCCCGTCCATTGACCGGTCGGCGGGCCCTTGCCACGATCGGCGCATGAACCAGGCGAGCTGTCCTTGCCGCCGGTGACCCGCCGTCCGGGCCGCCGGAGCCGCTGATCCGTTCCCGGTCCGCCGACCGGGGTGAGCCCCCGGAGCGAGGACGTCCCATGGTGCCCCTGTTGCTTGCCGAACCCGTGAACCCGCCCGCGGCCGGACGCCTCGACGGCGCGGCCGCCGTGCTCCGGACGGCGCTGCGGTACGGCCCGGTGGCGCGCGGCGAGATCGGCCGCCGGACCGGGCTCAGCCCGGCCGCGGTCTCCCGGCACGGCGCCGACCTGCTGGCGCTGGGTCTGGTCCGCGAGCCGCGGCAGCCGGCCGCGGCGCCGCGACCCGGGCGACCGCGGATCCCGCTGGAGGTCGACACCGGGCACCACCTGGCCGCCGGCGTGCACCTCGCGGTGTCCCGGCTCACCTTCGCCCTGGTCGACCTGCGCGGCCGGGTGGTCGCCCGGGAGGAACTGGCCCGGCGGCCCGGCGCCGCGGTGGCCGAGGACCTCGGTCGACTCCGCGACCACCTGCCCGGCTTCCTGCGCCGGCACGCCGCGGGGCGCTCGGTGCTCGGCCTGGGCGCGGTCACCGGTGGCTGGGTCGACCCGGACCGCGGTCGGGTGGTGGCCAACAGCGCGCTCGGCTGGCGCGACGTTCCGTTGCGGGCGGAGATCGAGCAGGCCACCCGGTTGCCCGTGCACCTGGACAACCACGCCCGGGCGCTGGCCGGGGCGGAGCTGCTCTTCGGGCCCGGTCCCGGCGGCGACCTGGTCCACCTGTTCGTCGGCAACGCCGTCGACGCCGCCATCGTGACCGGCGGTCACGTGCTGCGCGGCCGGCACAACGGCGCCGGCGGCATCGCCCACCTGCCGGTCCCGGGCGCCACGCCGCGTTGCCCGTGCGGCGCCGCCGGCTGCCTGCAGGCGACCGTCGCGGACCGGGCTGTCGCGGACCGGGCCGTGGCGGCGGGCCTGCTGCCCCGCCCCGACCTCGGCCTGCTGCTGGCGGCGGCGCGGGCCGGCGAGCCGCGGGCGGTGGAGCTGTGCCGGAGCCGGCTGCGGCTGCTGGCCCGGCCGATCGGTCTGCTGCTCGACATGCTGAACCCGCACGCCCTGGTGCTCACCGAGGGAGTCGCGCTCTTCCTGCCGGAGCTGCTGCCGGTGCTGCACGAGGCGCTGGCGGAGCAGGCGGGCCGGCGGGTCGAGCAGGTGGTCCGAGCGGGTGCGTTCGGCTCGGACACGCTGGCCGTCGCCGCGGCGGCGCCGGTGCTGGCCGCGGTCTACCAGGACCCGCTCGCGCTGCGGACCGGGCGGACGCGATGAGGGTTTCTTCCACGGCGTCGGAAACCGTTGTCCGCCGTGCGCGCGGACGCGAGACTTGCGGCATGGACGCACCGCAGAGGGCAACGATCCGGGCCGCCGCCGACCGGCAGCCCGTGAACGCCTTCCGGGCGCACCACTTCGCCGGGCTCGGTTGTTGATCCCGCCTGCCTGCTGAACCGGTCCTCTGCTGAACCGGCCCTCTTGGTGAACCGGCCTGCCTGCTGATCGGGCCTGCCTCCTCAACCGGCCTGCCTCCTGAACCGGCACGGCCGTCGAGCCGGCACTGCCCGTTGCCATTCGGGCCCGCTGCCCCGTGCCGCTGCCCGCTGCCCGCCGCTGTGCCCGTGCCCCCGCCCACCCCTGCCCGGGCCCCGGCACCACCCTGCCCGGCACCGCCCTCCCCTCCCGAGGAACCCGCATGAGACGCCTGCTGTCCCGACGCACCCTCCGCCGCCTCGCCCTGGCGGCCCTGCTGCCGGTGCTCGCCGCCTGCGCCAGTGCCAAGGCCGACACCGCCGGCACCGGTGCGCCTGGGCACGTCACCCTGCACATCGGCGACCAGGGAAAGTACCTGCAGACCCTGCTGCAGAGTTCCGGCCGGCTCCAGGGGCTGGGCTACCAGGTGGTCTTCGACCAGTTCAACAGCGGCCCGCTGGTCAACCAGGCCTTCGTGGCCGGCGCGATCGACTTCGGCGTGATGGGCGACACCCCGGCCGTCTACTCGGCCGCCGCCGGCCTCCCGGTGGACGTGGTCGCCGCCAGCCACACCGTCGGCCCCGGCTACACCCTGGTCGCCCGGGCCGGCACCGGCATCCACGGCCTGGCCGACCTCAAGGGCCGCAAGGTCGGCTACTCCAAGGGCACCGCCAACCAGGGCTTCCTGATCCAGGCGCTGACCACGGTCGGCCTGAAGCAGCAGGACGTCACGCCGGTGGACGTGCCGCTGCAGAACATCGGCGAGGTGCTGGAGTCGGGCACCGTGGACGCCGCGACGGCGGCCCCGCAGGACCTGATCAACTACACCCGGAGCCACCCCGGTGCGGTCCAGCTGATCAACGGTCAGCAGGTCTCCTCCGGCTACAGCTTCTGGCTGGCCACCCGAAAGGCCCTGGCCGACCCGGCGAAGCACGCCGCGCTGCTCGACCTGGTCGGCCGGATCGTCCAGGCCAACAGCGCGACCCGGGCCGACCCCGGTCCCTGGATCGACGCCTACTACGTCAAGGTCGACAAGCAGCAGCCCGCGATCGCCCGGCAGATCTGGCAGGCCTCGGGGGAGACCTCCTTCGCGCTGCTGGACGCCCAGGTGGTCGCCGCCCAGCAGCGGCAGGCCGACCTCTTCCTCGCCAACGGCCAACTCCCGCACCACGTCGACGTGTCGGGGGAGTTCCCGCCCGACGTCGAGAGCACGTTCAACGCCCAGGTCACCGCCGCCCAGCCCTGACCGTCCGCGCCACGCCCGACCCACTTCGAGAGGACACGGACACCATGACCGACACCCTGACGGTGCGCCCGGTCGCCGGACACATCGGCGCCGACATCGACGGCGTCGACCTGTCCCGGCCGCTGGCCGCCGGGACCGTGCAACAGATCAAGGACGCACTCCACCGCCACAAGGTGGTCTTCTTCCGCGCCCAGCAGCTGGACCACGCCGCGCAGATCGCCTTCGCCCGCCAGTTCGGCGAGCTCACCTACGCCCACCCGCACGACGACGCCCCGCCGCAGGACCACCCGGAGATCTTCACCATCGACCCGCGCCGGTTCGCCGAGCGCTACGGCGCGGACTTCGTCGACGAGTACCGCAAGCGCCAGTACAGCTACTTCGACGGCTGGCACACCGACGTCACCGCCGCGGTGAACCCGCCGGCCGGCTCCATCCTGCGCGCCGAGATCGCGCCGGAGGTCGGCGGCGACACCCAGTGGACCAACCTGGTCGCCGCCTACCAGGGCCTGTCCGCACCGGTGCGCTCCTTCGTCGACACGCTGCGCGCCGAGCACCGCTACGGCGGCAGCCGCAGCCTCGACGGCGACAGCGGCTACGCCAAGCGGATCAACGACAACCTGCTGGTCGCCGTCCACCCGGTGGTCCGGGTCCACCCGGAGACCGGCGAGCGGGCGCTGTTCGTCAACCCCGGCTTCACCAACCGGATCGTGGACGTCACGGCGAGCGAGAGCCGGCGGATCCTCGACCTGCTGTACGCGGAGATCACCCGCCCCGAGTACACCGTCCGGTTCCGCTGGGAGGCCGGGCACGTCGCCTTCTGGGACAACCGGGCCACCGCCCACCTGGCCCCGCGTGACCTGGAGCACCTGGACGTCGAGCGCCGGCTGCACCGGGTCACGCTGATCGGCGAGGTTCCGGTGGGCCCCGACGGGCGGCCCTCCGAGCTGCTCGCCGGCCGTCCGTTCACCGCCGACCGGCCCGCGGTCGCGCTCTCCTGACGCCCGATCACCCACCGGTGGCCCGCGCGAGCCGTGCGGCGCGGGCCACCGCTCCCGGAAGGAGCCGTCATGGCGAGCAGTCACACCGCCGCCGTCGACACCCCCGCCCACACCGTCACCCCGACCGCCGCTGCCGCCGGGCGTGTCGCCGCCGAGCGCGCCACGCCCGAGCCGCCGCCGTCCCTGCTGGTGGACGCCGCCGGGCTGAGCCGGCCGCGCCGCACCCTGGTCCCGCTGCCCCGCCCGATCCGCCGGCTGGCCGGCCCCGCGCTCGTCGTCCTGGTCTGGCAACTGCTCGGCGCGACCGGCGAGATCGACTCCCGGATCCTGGCAACGCCCGGCCAGGTCCTGTCCGCCGGTTGGGACCTGGCCAAGGACGGGGAGTTGGCGAGCAACCTGTTCGCCTCGCTGCAGCGGGTCGCGGCGGGCCTGCTGATCGGGGTGGCGCTGGGCGTGCTGCTCGCCGTGCTGGCCGGCCTGTTCCGGCTCGGCGAGGACCTGGTGGACTCCACCATGCAGATCCTGCGCGCGCTGCCCGTCCTGGGGCTGCTGCCGCTGGTGATCATCTGGTTCGGGGTCGGCGAGGAGCCCAAGGTGGTGCTGGTCGCCTTCGCCACCGCCTCCCCGGTCTACGTCAACACCTACGCCGGGATCCGCGGGGTGGAGAGCCACCTGGTGGAGTCGGCCCGGGTGCTGGGCCTGGGCCGGGCCGGCCTGGTCCGGCACGTGATCCTGCCCGGCGCGGTGCCGGGCTTCCTGGTCGGGTTGCGGTTCGCGCTGACCAGCGCCTGGCTGGTGATGATCATCGCCGAGCAGCTCAACGCCACCAGCGGCATCGGCTACCTGATGAACCAGGCGCAGGCCTGGTACCGCACCGACATCATCGTGCTCGGCCTGCTGATCTACGGGCTGCTCGGCCTCGGCGCCGACGCGCTCGTCCGCCTGCTGGAACGCCGACTGCTGGCCTGGCGCCGCGGCTACGCCGGCGGCTGAGGAGGAGTTGCACCATGACCGTGCTCGATCGACCCACCGCGGACCCCGCAGACCCCGCGGACCCCGCAGACCCCGCGGACCCCGCGGACCCCGCGGCCGTCCCCGCCGCTCCCGCCGTCCCGCCCGACCTCGCGGTGCTCGCCGAGGGCCTGCACCGCTCCTTCGCCGGCCGCACCGTGCTGGCCGGGGTCGACCTGCGGATCCGGCGCGGCGAGTTCCTCGCCCTGCTCGGGCGCAGCGGCTCCGGCAAGAGCACCCTGCTGCGCGCGATGGCCGGCCTCGACCCCGACTTCGGTGGCCGGCTGCTGGTGCCGCAGCGCCGCTCGGTGGTCTTCCAGGAACCGCGGTTGCAGCCCTGGAAGCGGGTGCTCGACAACGCGGTGCTCGGGCTGCCCGGCCGGCGCGCCGAGGCCCGGGCCCGCGGCCTGGCCGCCCTCGCGGAGGTCGGGCTCGCCGACCACGCCCGGGCCTGGCCGGCCACCCTCTCCGGCGGCGAGGCCCAGCGTGCGGCGCTCGCCCGGGCGCTGGTGCGCGATCCCGAACTGCTGCTGCTGGACGAGCCGTTCGGCGCGCTCGACGCCCTCACCCGGATCCGGATGCACACCCTGCTGCGTGACCTGTGCCGGCGCCACCGCCCCGCGGTGCTGCTGGTCACCCACGACGTGGACGAGGCCGTGCTGCTCGCCGACCGGATCGTGGTGCTCACCGACGGCCGGCTCGGCCCCGACCACCCCGTCCGGCTGCCCGCGCCGCGCCGCCCCGGTCACCCGGGTTTCGCCACCCTGCGCGCCGCCCTGCTGGCGGAACTCGGGGTGCCGGAGGAGGACGGACCCACTGCCCCGAGGACCGTACGACAGGAGCCCCATGACTGACCTGCTGGCCGCCACGCAGCAGCCCGACAGCCCGGCCGACGCCCCGCTCGGCGTCTCGCCCGACACCGCGCCCGACACCCCGCCCGGCGTCTCGCCCGGTCGGTTCAAGCGGGCCTTCCGCAGTCACCCGGCGGGCGTGGTGGTGATCACCGTCGACGCCGGCCGCGGACCCGCCGGCTTCACCGCCACCTCGCTCAGCTCGCTCTCCCTCGACCCGCCGCTGCTCTCCTTCGCCGTCGCCACCAGGGCCTCCAGCTGGCCGCACCTGCGGGACGCCGAGACCCTGGTGGTCAACTTCCTCGGCGCCGGCCAGGCGCCGGTGGCTGCGCGCTTCGCCACCAGCGGGATCGACCGCTTCGCCGCGCCGACCCGCTGGCACCGGCTGACCGGCGGCGAACCCGCCCTCGACGACACGCCCGGTCTGCGCGCCCGGGTGGTGGACCGGGTGGCGGCGGGCGACCACCGGATCGTGATCGCCCGCGTCGAGCACACCTGGTCGGTCGCGGCGCACCGACCGCTGGTCCACCACGAGGGCACCTACCACGCGCTCTGATCGGTCCATCCCGCCGCCCCGCCCCGCCCGTTCCCCCGTCTCCCAGGAGTCCGAACCATGAGCACCACCGACCGCCGCCTGCACTTCAACCTCTTCATCCACGACATCGGCCACCACGAGGCCGCCTGGCGGCTGCCGGAATCCGACCCGCTGGCGTACCTCGACATCGAGCACTACCGGCGCCTGGCCCGGCGGGCCGAGGAGGCGAAGTTCGACTCGGTCTTCCTCGCCGACAGCCCGTCCCTGTGGGGCGACCCGGGCCGGCGCCCGAGCGGGCAGTTGGAACCCACCGTGCTGCTGACCGCGCTGGCCGCCGCCACCGAGCGGATCGGGCTGATCGCCACCGCCTCCACCAGCTACAACGAGCCCTACAACCTGGCCCGCCGGTTCGCCTCGCTCGACCACGTCTCCGGCGGCCGTGCCGGCTGGAACATCGTCACCACCGCCGGCGACGCCGCGGCCCGCAACTTCGGCCTGGACGGCCAGCCCGCGCACGCCGAACGGTACGCCCGTGCCGCCGAGTTCCTGGAGGTGTCCACCAGGCTCTGGGACAGCTGGCAGGACGACGCGGTGGTCGCCGACAAGGGCCGCGGGGTGCACGCCGAGGCGGACCGGGTGCACCCGATCGACCACGTCGGGCGGCACTTCCGGGTCGCCGGGCCGTTGAACCTGCCGCGCTCGCCGCAGGGCCATCCGCTGCTGGTGCAGGCCGGTTCGAGCGAGGACGGCAAGGAGTTCGCCGCCCGGTACGCCGAGGCGGTCTTCACCGCGCAGCCGACCCTGGCGGAGGGTCAGGCGTTCTACGCGGACGTCAAGCGGCGGGCCGCGGCCCTCGGCCGTGACCCGGAGCAGCTCAAGGTCCTGCCGGGCATCGTCCCGGTGATCGGCGACACCGAGGGCGAGGCCCGCGAGCTGGAAGCCGAGCTGGACCGGCTGATCCAGCCGGAGCACGCCCGCCGGCAACTGGCCACCCTGCTCGGCGTCGAGCCCGAACGGCTGCCGCTGGACCGGCCGCTGCCCGCCGACCTGCCGAGCGAGGACCGGATCGAGAGCGCCAAGAGCCGCTACACCCTGATCGTCGAGCTGGGCCGCCGGGAGAACCTGACGGTGCGGCAGCTGATCGGCCGGCTCGGCGGCGGCCGCGGTCACCGGACCTTCGCGGGCACCGCCGTGCAGGTGGCGGACACCATCGAGCACTGGTTCCGGCACGGTGCGGCGGACGGCTTCAACGTGATGCCGGCGGTGCTGCCGTCGGGCCTGACCGCCTTCGCGGACCGGGTGGTGCCGATCCTCCAGGAGCGCGGACTCTTCCGGACCGAGTACACCGGGCGTACGCTGCGCGAGCACTACGGCCTGCCGCGCCCGGTGAACCGCTTCGCGGTGGGGGCGCCGGCGGCACAGGTGGTGACCACGGGCGCCGGCCGGTGAGCCGGCCGAGGCGGTGACCCGGTCTCCTCGACAGCCGCTCCGCGGCTCGACCCCCACTTCCCGCCACTTTAAACCTATACCCGACCCGGGGCCTTGTGGCAAGGCCCCGGTCATGGCGCACAATCGCTGGCCGAGGCCGGAAATCCGCGGCCGTGGGCGGGGCGTGCGCACCGCCGGACTCCGCGGCGGCGGCGACCTCAGAAATCGGAGTTGATGCCATGACCTCCCTGACCACCAGCGCGTTCGACCTGCCCGACCGCCTCGCCCCGAAGGCCGACCCGACGCTGATCGCCGGCGACGAGCAGCACTTCGCGGCCATCGCGGCGAGCCTGGACCAGGCGATCGCCGAACTCTCCGACCGCCTCGACGCCGAGCGCCGGGCGCCCGGCGGCCTCGGCCGGGAGGCGATGGACCGGGACCTCGAAGTCCACCGGCTGACCGGCCGGTTGCGCGCGCTGCGCCGCTTCGGCCTCGACCTGTGCCTCGGGCACATCGTCGGTGCGGACGACGCCGAGCCGGTGTACATCGGACGGCTCGGCCTGACCGACAGCGACGGCCGCCGGCTGCTGCTCGACTGGCGGTCGCCCGCGGCCGAGCCGTTCTTCGCGGCGACCCACGGCAACCCGATGGGCCTGGCGAGCCGCCGCCGCTACCGCTGGACCCGCGGGCGGATCAGCGACTACTGGGACGAGGTGTTCACCCCCGACAGGCTCGAGGGACGCGCCGCGCTCGACGACCAGTCCGCCTTCATCGCCAGCCTGGGCGGCAACCGGTCGGACCGGATGCGGGACGTGCTCGCCACCATCCAGGCCGACCAGGACGCCATCATCCGGGCGGGCTCCCGCGGCGCACTCGTCGTCGACGGCGGCCCGGGCACCGGCAAGACCGTCGTCGCGCTGCACCGCTCCGCCTACCTGCTCTACTCCGACCCCCGGCTCGGCCACCGGCGCGGCGGCGTGCTCTTCGTCGGCCCGCACCAGCCCTACCTGGCCTACGTCGCGGACGTGCTGCCCAGCCTCGGCGAGGAGGGCGTGCAGACCTGCACGCTGCGGGACCTGGTCGCCGAGGGGGCCGGCGCGGCGGTCGAGCGCGACCCGGAGGTGGCCCGGCTGAAGTCCTCCGCGGAGCTGGTGCGGGCGATCGAGGCGGCCGTCCGGCTCTACGAGGAGCCGCCCACCGAGGGGATGACGGTCAGCACCCCCTGGGCCGACCTCTGGCTGAGCGCCGAGGACTGGGCCGAGGCCTTCGAGGCGCCCGAACCGGGCACGCCGCACAACGAGGCGCGCGAGCAGATCTGGGCGGAACTGGTCCGGATCCTGCTCGACAAGCACGACGGCGAGGTCCCGGCCGAGCAGTTCCGCCGCGCGCTGCTGCAGGACGAGGACCTGGTCACCACGCTCAACCGCGCCTGGCCGCTGATCGAGGCGGCCGACCTGGTCGGGGACCTCTGGACGGTCCCCGCCTACCTGCGGATGTGCGCACCCTGGCTCGGCCCCGACGAGGTCCGCACGCTGCGCCGGGCGGACGCCCAGGCCTGGACGGTCTCCGACCTGCCGCTGCTGGACGCGGCCCGGCACCGGCTCGGCGACCCCGAGGCGTCGGCCCGCAGGCGGCGGCAGTCCGCCGCGACCGCCGCCGAGCGCGCCCGGATGGCCGACGTCATCGACCACATCCTGGAGGCCGACGGCGACGGTGAAGGCGCGGTCGCGATGCTGCGCGGCCGGGACCTGCAGGACACCCTGGTCGACGAGACCGCCCTGCCCACCAGCCCCGCCGAACCGCTCGCCGGTCCGTTCGCGCACGTCGTCGTCGACGAGGCCCAGGAACTGACCGACGCCGAGTGGCAGATGCTGCTGCTCCGCTGCCCGTCCCGGAGCTTCACCATCGTCGGCGACCGAGCCCAGGCCCGGCACGGCTTCACCGAGTCGTGGCAGGAACGGCTGGCCCGGGTCGGCCTCGACCGGACCACGGTGACCTCACTGACCATCAACTACCGGACGCCGGAGGAGGTGATGGCCCAGGCCGAGCCGGTGATCCGGGCCGCGTTGCCCGACGCCAACGTGCCGACCTCGATCCGCAGCAGCGGCATCCCGGTCGTCCACGGCGCCGTGGCGGAGCTGGACGCCGTCCTCGACTCCTGGCTCGCCGCGAACCCCGAGGGGGTCGCCTGCGTCATCAGCGCGGGTGGGGCCGACGGCGGCGCCGGCACCTTCCGGGGCCGGCCCCGGGTCCGGTCGCTGACCCCGGAGCTGTCGAAGGGGCTGGAGTTCGACCTGGTCGTCCTGGTCGACCCGGCGGAGTTCGGCACCGGGATCGAGGGAGCGGTCGACCGCTACGTGGCGATGACCCGGGCGACCCGCCAGCTGGTGGTCCTCACGGGGTGACGGCCTGTTTGATGGTGTCGTGTCCGGCCGTGTCGCGTCCGATGGTGTCGCGTCAGGTCGTGTCGCTGCGCGGGACGAGCAGGTGGGCGGCGATCAGCGGCAGCCCCATCCGCCGGGCGGTCGCGGCCGACCGGGCGTCCCGGTCGGACACCGAGTAGCCAGCCCGGGCTGCGGCACGGACGGTCTCCCGTGCTTCGGCGCTGTCCTCGGCGCGGAAGGCGAGGGCCCGGTGCATGCCCAGCATCCAGACCCCGAGCCGGGTGAGGTCGTCGATCAACGCCTCACCCAGGTCGTACGCATCGACCCAGGCAAAGGCGTTGACGATCTCGGTGACCGCGTGCTCCGGCAGCACCGCGTGGGGGAGGACGGCGTCGACCAGGTCGTCGGAGTCCCCGGTCAGCCAGCGGATCACGGCCCGGCCGCTGAGCAGGGCGTGCTGATCCTCCGGCCTGGCGTCCGGGGCGATGGTCCTCGACCAGTCGGGCACCTCGTACGGGTGCAACGCGGGTGGCAGCAGCGCCAGCCGCGGGTCGCCGGGCCGGTCCGTGATCGTGCGGCCACCGGCGTGCAGCCGGGCCGGCTCGGCCGGACGCCGGCCGGCCAGCACCGGCCCGTAGGCGGCGCGGATCCGTTGCCTGGCGGCGGTGGAGCTGTCCTCGGTGCTGGGCTCGGCCCCGTGCTGACTCATGCCGCGCAGCGTAGGGCGCCGGTGTGACAGCGGACTCGCGCCGGTGGGTTCAGCGCCCCGGGTCGCTCGGGTGCGGGGCGAGCGGAGTATGGGGCGGAGACCGCAGGGTGCGGGTCGTTGACGGGCGGCGGGCGTCAGGGGCGGCGCTCGGCCGGGATGTGCAGCGTGAAGCGGGCTCCGCCGCGCTCGCTCGCCGCCACGGTGAGCGAGCCGCCGTGGGCCTGGGCGACCCAGGCGGTGATGGACAGGCCGAGGCCGGTGGAGTCGGTGCCGCTGCGGAAGCGTTCGAAGAGCGAGTCGGCCAGGTGGGGTGGCACGCCTGGTCCGGCGTCGTCGACGGCGAGGGTGCCGTCAGGGCTGACGGTGAGCTCGATCTCGGCGGGTCGGTCGGGCGCGTGGCCGTGGGTGAAGGCGTTGGTGAGCAGGTTGCCGACGGCTCGTCGGAGCAGGTCCGGATCGCCGTCCACCACGGTGGGCTCGGTGCGGAGGGTGACGTGGTGCCCGGCGGCGGGGGTGTCCTCGACGACGGCCTCGACGAGCTGGTCGAAGCGCAGTGGTTCACGTGCGAGGGTGGCGACGCCGGCGGTCAGGCGGGCCCGGGTGAGCAGGCCGTCGACGAGGTCGCCCATCCGAGTGGCCAGGCTGACGGTGCGCTCCAGCGCCTCGGTGCGTGCGGCGTCGTCGCGCAGCGCGGTCTCGGCGAGCAGGCGCAGTGAGGCGGCGGGGGTGCGCAGGTCGTGGGCGGCGTCGGCGAGGAAGGCCTCCTGCAGGTGGACCGCCTGGACGGCGGGCCGGATGGCCCGGCCGGAGAGCAGGTGGCCGGCGAGCGCGGAGAGTGCCAGCAGGACGGCGCAGCCTGCGGCGAGCAGGAGGGTCAGGTCGTTGTGGGCGGCCCGATCGGTGGAGGTGTCGGTGGCCACGACGAGTGCGCCGCCGGTGCTCCTGCCGTCCGGCCCGGTGAAGACCTCGGCGAACAGGCGCAAGGGGTGGCCCCTGTCGTCCCGTGCGTCGCTCTGGGCGCTCCCGTCGTCCGCGACGGCTGCCGCGGCGGCCGCCCGGATGTCGGTGGTCCGGGCGTGGACGCAGGGCTGCTTGGGAGTGAAGACGGTGGTGAGGTCGTCGTCGGTCCCGGACAGCACGGTCACCGGCGGGCACGAGGTCTCGACGAAGTCGGGCAGGTTGGCGGTGTCGAGGGTTCCGTTGTCGTTGTAGCCGAGGCCGGCGACGGCCTGCGCGGCCTGCAGCTTGAGGGTGTTGTCGATCTGGTGGCGCCGGGAGACGTCGTCACTGTGCACGGCGAACGCGGCGAGCGCGACCAGGCCGACGGCGCTGGTCAGCGCGTACAGGGCGGTGAGGCGCCGGCGCAGCCTGCGGGCCCGCCGCTGCGCCGGGGTCCGCTCGCTCCGCCGGGCCCGGCGCAGCGGTGGCTTCACCGGTCGGCCTGGGCGTCGGCGAGCCGGTAGCCGATGCCCCGGACGGTGTGGATCAGCTGCGGATCGCCGAGCTTGCGGCGCAGTTGGGCGATGAGGACGTCGACGACGTTGGAGTTGGGCGCGGCCATCTCGTCCCAGCACTTCTCGACCAGCTCGGCGCGGGGCACCGCCTGGTCGGCCCGAACGGCCAGCAGCTCCAACACGGCGAACTCCTTCGCGGTGAGCAGCAGGAGCACACCGCCACGGTGCACCTGGCGGCGGGCGGTGTCGATCTCCAGGTCGGCCACGCGGTGCACGGGCGGGCTGACGGTGCCCGCCCGGCGGCACAGGCTGCGGACCCGGGCGACGAGCTCGGGCACGGCGAACGGCTTGACCAGGTAGTCGTCGCCACCCGCGGCGAACCCGGCGACCCGGTCGGCGACCTGGTCCCGCGCGGTGAGGAAGAGCACCGGCACGGCGCGGCCGGCCCGGCGCAGCTCCCGGACGTGGTCGAGGGCGTCACCGGAGGGGAGCATCCGGTCGAAGACGGCGCAGTCGTAGTCCGTGACGAACAGCGCCTCGTCGGCTGCCGGCAGGTCCGCTGCCACGTCGACGGCGAACCGCAGGTCGTCGTTGTCCTCCACCACCAGTACGCGCACGGCGGCCAAGGATAGCCGCACCCGCCTCATCAGAACCTCATGCGGGCTCGGCGACGCTCTAGTGGAGCAACCAGGCACGCCGACGTGGGACGGGACCGAGAAGTGCAGCGTTTTCTCCGGAGCAGGAGCACCGAGCAGGTCGTCGAACCCGGTGACCCGGGCGCGCGGGCGCCGCGCCGCATCCGCCGGCGGCGCGTCGCCCTCGCCTTGGCCCTGACGGCGGCGGGCGTCGCCCCGCTCACCGCCTGCTCCCCCGACCGGCCGCCGACGCCGGCACCGGCGCCGGCGCCGTCGAGCCCGCCGCCCAGCCGGCGCTGCAGCGCTTCTACCAGCAGAAACTCGCCTGGACCGGCTGCGGCGACCTGCAGTGCGCCACCCTGACCGTCCCCATGGACTACGCGCACCCCGAGAACGGCAGGACCTTCACCCTCCCGTTGGCCAGGGCGACCGCCGCCGACCCGGGCCGGCGCATCGGGTCGCTGGTCCTGGACCCGGGCGGTCCGGGCGCCTCCGGTGTGGACCTGATGAAGTCGGGCGGCGCCGACTCGTTCGGCAAGCAGGCCAGGGCCCACTTCGACATCGTCGGCTTCGACCCGCGCGGCGTCGCCGGCAGCAAGCCCGCCGTGGACTGCAGCACCCCGGACGACGTACCCGACCAAGGCGGCAGCGACACACCGTCGCCCCTCTACCCGCGCACCGACGCCGAACGCCGGGCCGCCCTCGCGGACGCCGACCGCACCCTGGCCGCCTGCCAGGCGCACAGCGGCGACATCCTCCCGCACGTCGGCACCCTCGACGCGGCCCGCGACCTGGACGTGCTGCGCGCCGCCCTCGGCGACGACAAGCTCAGCTACCTCGGCTGGTCCCACGGCACCTACCTCGGCACCGTCTACGCCGAACAGTTCCCCCACCGCGTGCGCGCCCTCGTCCTCGACGGTGCCATGGACCCCGCCAAGGACTGGTCCGAGGAGGCACTCAGCGGTGGCCGGGCGTTCCAGAAGGCGGTCGACGACTACGCCGACAACTGCTCCAAGGTCGTCCGGCAAGGCTGCCCGGCAGCCACCCCGGACGGCATCCGCACGCTCGTCTCCGACCTGTACACGAAGACGGCCCGCCACCCGCTGCGGATCAAGGGCAGCACCCAGCGGCTCGACGAGAACACCCTGCTCTCGGCCATCACCAGCTCGATGTACTCGCCGGAATCCCAGTGGCAGGACCTCTCCCAGGGCCTGAGCGCCGCGGCCAAGGGTGACGGCACCAAGCTCGCCGTGATCGCGGACCACGGCGCAGGCCTCCAGGACGACGGCTCCGGCGCCCCGGGCTCCCCCGACAGCGGCACCGGTCAGGACAGCGGCAGCGGTCAGGACGCCGGCACCGGTCAGGACAGCGGCACCGGTCAGGACGCCGGCAGCGGTCAGGACACCGCCGACACGGCGCCGCGCGACAACAGCGGCGACGTCCTGACGGCCGTCAACTGCCTCGACAACCCGCACCCCACCGACCCGCAGGCCTACTGGCACCTGCTCGACCGCGCCCATCAGGAGTCCGGGGCCTTCGGCACCACCACGGTGCTCGCCGACCTCAACTGCCGCAACTGGCCCACGGGTCCGCTCAAGCCGCACCGCGTCAAGGCGGACGGCCTGCCGCCGGTCCTGGTGGTCGGCACCACCGGCGACGCCGCAACCCCCTACCAGGACGCCCAGAGCCTGGCCGCCCAGCTCCCCGGCGGCATGCTGCTCACCTACCAGGGCCTGGGCCACACCGCCTACGGACGCAGCAACGCCTGCGTCACCGACGCCGTGGACGGTTACCTCGTCGACCTCAAGCCCGTGCAGCCCGGCACGAGTTGCTGACCGGTCACGCGGGCGGTGGCCAGTCGCGGAGCCGGCCCGACACCGGGGCCCCGCCACGCGTGTGCGGGCCCGAGGCAGCTGACGTCGGGGCGGAGCGGGCAGCACGACCTCCTTACCGGTGGCCCGTTGAGCGGGCGACGGCGCGTCGTCCTGACGGTGGCCGTGAGCGGCCGCGGTCGTTCACTGGTTGCCGAGTGCGGCTTCCTCGCGGTCGAGGTCGTGCTGCAGGCGCCGCCGGGTGGTGTCGCTGATCCGGTGCTCGTCGTAGAGGCGGTGCAGTTCGGTGTTCTGGACGGCTATCACCGCGCGCCGCAGCTGGTGGTACGGGGCGTCGACGGCACTGACGTCCGGTCCGTCACCGGTGCGGTCGAGGCGGGCGTTGAGAGCCCGCCGGGCGCGGTCGATCGTGGTCTGTGGCATGGCGTCCAGGTCGGCGAGCTGTTCGACGTGGTCGAGTGCGGCGTGGTTGAGGGCGTCCTGGGCGTCGGCTTCCTCGCGGGCGGTGTGCTCGGGTTCCAGGGCGAGTCCGGAGCGCTTGACCACGGTGGCCAGGCTCAGTCCCTGGACGACGAGGGTGAACACGATGACCGCGGCGGTCAACACCAGGACGAGGGGCCGTCCGGCGAGGGCGGTGCCGTTGTTCGCGGTCAGGGGGATGGACAGGGCGGCGGCCAGCGGCATGACGCCGCGGGTGCCGGCCCAGGTGACCACTCCGGCGACCCGCCAGGAGAGGCCGCCCTTGCTGGGCTTGACCGCGCGGGCCAGCGGCAGGGTGCAGGTGACCCGGACGGCGACCAGCACCACGGCCACCGCGAGGGCCTGCAGCGGCCACCAACCACTGCCCGCCGGCAGGTCCCGGACGAGTTCCGGCAGTTCGAGGCCGATGATGCTGAAGACGACGCTCTCCAGCACGAAGACCACCACGGCGTAGACGGCGTGCAGTTGGAGGCGGCTGGGGGCGTCGGTGAGGCGGTGGCCGGAGCGGCCGAGCAGGACGCCGGCGATGACCACCGCGGTGACACCGGAGGTGTGCGCGGATTCCGCCAGCACGTAGGCCGCGTACGGGGTGACCAGCGCGATCACGGTCTCCAGCACCGGTTCGGTGGTGCGGCGGCGGATCAGCCACACCAGGCCGGCGACGGTGGCGCCGATCACGGTGCCGCCTCCGCCGAGCAGCAGGAACTGCCCGCCCGCCGCGGGCAGGCTCACCGCGGCCCCGGTGGCGATGGCGATGCCGGCGGAGACCTTGAACAGGACCAGGGAGGTGGCATCGTTGAACAGGCTCTCGGCCTGCACCAGCACCTGGACGCGGCCGGGCAGGGCCAGGCGGCGGCCGAGGGCGGTCACGGCCACCGGGTCGGTGCTGGCGAGGATCGCTCCGAGGACGAACGCCATCGCGGGTGGCAGGCCGGTCAGGACGACGGCCGCGAAGCCGACGGCGGCCGCCGAGGCGAAGACCAGGCCGAACGCGAGGATGGTGACCGGACGCCACACGATCCGCAGGTCGCGCAGCGACAGTTCCTCGGCGGAGGCGTACAGCAGCGGGGGCAGCACGACCAGGGCGATCGTCTGGGGAGGAACGTGCAGGGCCGGCGCCCCGGGTATCAGCGCCACGCCGATGCCGGCCAGGACCAGCAGGGAGGGCGCGGGCACGCGCCAGTGCCGGGCGAAGGTGGCCACGGCAGTGGCCAGGACGACCAGGAACAGGACGATTCCGACGGCGTGCACCGGTGATGAATCCCATCATGACGAACGGGGTCACCGCCGCTCGGTCGCTGCAGTCGTCCCCCGTGCCGACCAGGCTTCCCGGCACACCACCGGTCATCTTATCGGGACATTAGCGGCGTGCGGCAGGGGCTGATGCGGGGCGCACGCAAACAGCCGCCGTGCGCCCTCACCCCGTATCGCCCTCGCCCTCCGCCACGCCCAGCTCTCCCGCCAGCTCCTGCTCCGCCGGGGCTTCGCCCTCGAACACGCCACCCGGAACCGGGGGAGTGGCAGAAGCGGGTGCCGAAGCTGATCGGGCTCGGCTTCGGGCTGCTCGGGCTCCACCCGCTCGCACCGCCGCCGCCCTCCGGTCTTCCCACTCCAGGGCCGAGGCCATCGGCCCGACGGAGGTGGGTCCGTGGCCACCGGCCTACCCGGCGTCCAGCTGGAAGGTCCGCAGTATCCGTCCGTCCCGGTCGTATACCGCGACCCGCGACGGCGGCCGCTTGCCCGTGGCGACGAAGTGCTCTCTGATCCGGGCGACCGTCCGGGGCAGGGCCGCATCGGTGCTCGGCGGGATCGGGCCGGCCGCGAGCCAGTGAACCGTCAACTCCCAACGGCGGCCACGGCCGTTGCCGCGTGGTGCGGTGGGCTCGGCGTCGAGGTCCAGCTCGTCGAACAGGTCGAGGATGACGTTCATGTCGACGCCATCGATGTGTGCGAAGTTCTCCTCCACCAGGATCTCGTCCATGCACGCTCACTACCCGGGCGCCCGAACGGCCAACCGGGTGGTGGGAACGGCCGGGTCCGGGCACGACGAGCCGGCCCCGGGTCCGCCCCATTCCCGGCCGACCGGGCTGACCCTCTTGGACCGGTGCAGGAGAGGGTCACCCAGGAGGCGCAGGCGCCCTGCCGGGGTGCCCTGGAGCACGGCTGCATCGTCCACGGGGTGGAACTTCAGGGGAGGCCAAGGTGGTTTCTCGGTTGTCAGTTGTGAGTCCTGCGGGGGCTGAGGTCAGTGGCGAGATGGGTGGCAAGAGTGCCCCACCGGTCACGCAAGTACATGTGCCCGCCCGGGTACGTGCGGACGGTGCAGTGTGCGGCGGTGTAGGAGGACCATTCCGCGAGGTCGGTGTGTGGGACGATGTGGTCTTCGTCGCCGCCGTATACCGTGATGGGGAAGTCGAGTAGGGCGCCTTCCTCATACGTGTAGGCCGTGTACATGGGGAGGTCGCGCCGCAGGGCGAAGGAAACCAGCGTGCGGATGTCCGTGCTGATGCGCTGTTCTTCGTGAATGACCTGCTCGAAGTACAGGGGGTTGGTGAGTAGCCGCATGAGTTGGGGTGCGGCTGCCGGGGCGGGGACGGCTGAGACGGCGAGCAGAGCAAGGGTGAAACCGCGGCCGCGGAGACACCGCGCCGTTTCGTACGCGAGGAGACCTCCGCCGCTGTGGCCGAAGAGCCCGACGAGGTGGGATCCGTCAGCCTGCGCGGAGCGGGAAGTGTCGTGCTGGGCGGCTATTGCGGTGGCGATCGCGTCGACTGCGGTCTGCACGGTGGGGTAGGTGGGCCTACCGGCGTCACCGGCCGGCAGGTTGATGCCCACTGGGGTGATGCGGGTGGGCAGCAGGCGGGCGAGCGGCTGGTAGACATCGTGGCCGCCCCCGGCGTAAGGGAAGCAGTAGAGAGTTGCGGACGTCTCGGAGGCGGGAGTGCGCAGAGGAACAGCCAGGGGGGTGGTGATGTCGGGGTTCACCGGGATGCCTTCCTGGGGTAGGCGGGTGACGTGCGCTGATCGCCTGATCACAACAGTGTGACGCTGCGGCACTGTTGACGGTTCATCATGTCATGAGCACAGTTGAGATCATGGAGCTTTCTCCCGGTGGAGCGCAAGAGACGGACGGGCGTATTGCGGTGGTGGGCATGGGATGCCGACTGCCCGGCGGGGTGGTGTCGCCCGCGGCCCTTTGGGAGGCCCTCATCAGGGGCCGGGACCTGGTCGAGGAGGTGCCGGCGGATCGTTGGGACTCCGGCCGGTACTACGACCCCGAGCCCGGCGTACCCGGCAGGTCGGTGTCGCGCTGGGGTGGGTTCGTAGAGGATCTGCACGGCTTCGATCCTGGGGCCTTCGGGATCGGTGCGGGCGAGGCGGAGTTCATGGATCCGGCGCAGCGCCTGGTTCTGGAGGTGTCCTGGGAAGGGCTGATACACGCGGGGATCGCGCCTTCCTCGCTGGCCGGTGCGGCGGCCGGGGTGTTCCTGGGCATGTCGCACAACGACCACGAGGTTCTGCTGGATGGCGTGGGGTTGGTCAGTCATCCGTACGCCACCACGGGAAGCGCGCACAGCATCGCGGCCGGCAGGGTTGCCTACCACCTGGACGTGCACGGCCCGGCGGTCACCGTGGACACTGCCTGTTCCTCCGGGCTGGTGTCCGTGCACCTGGCGGTTCGCAGTCTCCTGGCGGGGGAGTGCGATCTGGCCCTGGCCGGTGGCGTGACGGTGATACAGCGACCGGAGACCGGACTGGCGTTCTCGGGGCTGGGCATGTTGTCACCGACCGGACGCTGCCGGCCGTTCGACGCAGGCGCGGACGGGTTCGTGCGCAGTGAGGGCTGCGCCGTGGTGGTGCTCAAGCCGCTGGCGGCGGCGTTGCGCGATGGTGACCGGGTGTGGGCGGTGATCAGGGGGACGGCGGTCAACCAGGACGGCCGGTCCGACAGCATCACCACGCCGTCCAGGAGTGCCCAGGAGGCGGTCTACCGGCGGGCGCTGCGGGAAGCGGGTGTGGAGCCGGGGACGGTCGGACTGGTGGAGACCCACGGAACGGGCACCCCGGTGGGGGATCCGATCGAGTTCGCTGCGCTGCGCGCGGTGTACGGGGTGGGGGAGCAGCCGTGTGCGCTGGGTGCGGTCAAGTCGCAGACCGGGCACACCGAGTCGGTCTCCGGCGTTGTCGGGTTGATCAAGGCCGTGCTGGCGCTGGACGCCGGGGTGGTGCCCGGCAACCTGCATTTCGATCGCTGGAACCGGGAGATCGACCCGGCCGGCTCGCGGCTGTTCGTTCCCCAGGCTGTCGGGTCGTGGCCGGTGACTGCTGGTCCCCGCAGGGCAGCGGTGTCCGCGTTCGGGTTCAGTGGAACGAACGTGCACGCCGTTCTCGAACAGGCCCCGCAGGCCGTGCCGGCCGTCTGTGCTGCCGATACCGCCGAGGGCGACACCTTCTCGCCCGGTGCCGGGCGGGCGCGGCTGGTGGTGTGGTCGGGCTCCACGGCTCAGGCTCGCGATGCCGGCGCCGGCGCGCTCGCGGACTGGCTCGAGGCTCACCGGTCTCCGCCTTCGTTGAGTGACCTTGCGCACACACTGGCGGCGCGTCGTGACCACCTGCCGTTCCGGCTGGCGGCGACCGCCGCCGACATCCCCGAGCTGGTGGCGCAGTTGCGGGCCGCCTCGACCGGGCAGAGTGCGGTCGGTCTGTCGGCGGACAGCGTCAAGGGGCGTGTGGCGGCACCGGTGTGGGTGTTCTCCGGGCAGGGCTCCCAGTGGCCGGGCATGGTTCGGGACCTGTTGGACACCGAGCCCGCGTTCGCCGACGCGCTGGCGCGGGTGGAACCTCTCATCGTCGCGGAGGCGGGCTTCTCCGTCCTGGCGGAGTTGCACGCGCTGGAGCCGAGTGAGCGGATCGACCGGGTGCAGCCGGTGCTCTTCGCTCTGCAGACGGCCCTGGCAGCCACGTGGCGCGCGCACGGGGTCGAGCCGGCAGCAGTGATCGGGCACTCGATGGGCGAGGTGGCCGCTGCGGTCGTCGCCGGGGCGCTCACTCTGGCTGACGGAGCCCGCGTCATCTGCGGTCGAACCCGGCACATGGTGGGTCTGTCCGGTCGTGGCGCGATGGCCTCGGTCGAGATGCCCCCGCACCAGGTGCGGCAGGAGTTGGACGCCGCGGGCATCACGGACGTGACGGTGGCGGTGCTCGCCTCGCCCACCACCACGGTCATCGCCGGTGACACCGCACGCGTTCACGACCTGGTCGACGTCTGGGGCGAGCGGGGGTTCATGGCCAGGCTCGTCCGCGTGGACGTCGCTTCCCACTCATCGCAGCTCGACCCGATTCTGGACGACCTTGCCGAAGCCATCGCGCAGGTCCAGCCCACCCGAGCCCTGTCGGTGCCCTTCTACAGCACCGTCCTCGACGACCCACGGGCCACGCCGGCTTTTGACGCCGGCTACTGGGTCGACAACCTGCGTCGTCCTGTCCGGTTCACGGCAGCCGTCGAGGCGGCCGTCACCGACGGCCACCGTGTCTTCATCGAACTGTCACCGCATCCCCTGCTGACCCGGGCGATCAGCGAGACGGCTCGGCACGCCGGGCGGGAGGTCGCGGCCCTGGCCACCTTGCGTCGAGGGGAGAGCGACGGCCGTGGGATGCTGGACGCGCTCGGCGCTGCCCACTGCGCAGGCGCCGCCGCGGACCGAACCCTGTGGGACCTGCCGTCCGACCCCGGGCAGCTGGCCGACCTGCCGCTGCCGCGCTGGGACCGCTCCGCCGACCCCACACCCAAGCTGCCGACGAACGTTGGGGCCACCACACGCCGCAGCACCAGCCATCCCCTCCTCGGCAACGGCGTGGAAGTGCCGCGCACCGACGGCGAGCGCTTGTTCACCGCGTCGGTCGGCACCGACACCGTCCCGTGGCTGGCCGACCACCGCGTGCGGGGCATTCCCGCGATGCCGGCCGTCGGCTATGCGGAGATCGCCCTCGCCGCGGCGACTGACAGCACCATCGCCGCGTGCGGACCGGCCGGAGCTGTCGAGATCACCGGGCTGTACTTCGAGGACCTCCTGCTCCTGGCGGAAGCGACGACCCTGACCACGACGCTCACCCCCACCGCCGACGGGATGCAGGTGGCAGTCCTCAGCGCCCAGGGCCGGGAATGGACCACCCACGCCCGGGCCACCATCCTCGACCATCCTGCCCCACGAACGGCACCGCCCCGGCAAGACCTGGGCGAACTGACGAAGCGCCACACCGAAGCGGTGGACACCAGCGGGTTCTACAGCTGGACACAGCGGCACGGCATCCACCTCGGCCCCGCCTTCCAGGGCCTGGTCACCGCCCGCACCGTTGCAGCAGGCGACGCGAAGGCGCCCAAGGCGCGCACGCTCCTGGCCGAAGTCCGTCTGCCGGCCGCCCAACGCGCGGAAGCCGACGCCTACCGCGTCCACCCCGCCCTGCTCGATTGCACGCTCCAAGCCTTGGCTCTGCTCGCCGCACCGGCACTCTCCAGTGACCGGCTGATCCTCCCCCAGCGCATCGACACCCTGCACGCCTATGGCGACCTGGCGACGGCCCGCTACTGCCTGGCAGTCCTGCGGGACCACGACGACCGCTCGTTCTCCGGCGACGTGCGGCTGCTGACCTCCACGGGCGAGGTCGTCGCAGAACTGGAGGGCATCCAGATCGGTCGGCCCAGGTCCGCGAACATCGCCCTGCTGGACGAACACCTCGTCAACGTCGAGTGGGACCGAACTCCGCGTGCACACACACCTTCAGGCGCGCTCAGCACTGCTCGGGACGTGCGATCGCAGGGCCCCTGGCTCCTGCTGACCGACACCAGCATCGACACGACGAGCGGGCAGCCCACGACGACCGCTCCGCACACGCTGGCGGCAGCCCTGCGCGAGGCCGGCATCACCGAATGCCACGTCACCGCACTCACCACCGCCGACGGCACCCCGCCCCCCGCGCTGGTGGACGGAACCGCGTGGAGCCGAGTAGTGCTACTTCCCGCAGCCCATGCCCCCCAGAGCAACGGCGACCTCTTGCCGGTCACCTCCGAGACGATCACTCACGCACGGGACCTCGTCCAGCACCTGACCCGAATCGCCGCCGTCCTGGCCGAGCACCCGACACACCCGCCGCGCCTGTGCGTCATCACCTCCGGAGCCCAGGCCGTTGAGGACGGTGAGACCCCCAACCCCCTCCACGCCGGACTCACC
The DNA here is from genome assembly GCF_050325825.1 of Kitasatospora sp. LaBMicrA B282. Lineage (NCBI taxonomy): Bacteria > Bacillati > Actinomycetota > Actinomycetes > Kitasatosporales > Streptomycetaceae > Kitasatospora > Kitasatospora sp. LaBMicrA B282. Next base: position 75,490 of record NZ_JBNQTI010000001.1, on the reverse strand, counting down.
GGAGCCTGCCGGGTCCTGCGCAACGAACATCCCGACATCGCCCTGACGCTGATCGACATCGACGACCTCCACGCACCGGGAACCGCCGCGCAGACAGCCGCCGAACTCGCAGCCTCCCGCACCGACGAGGAGATCGCGGTCCGATCCGGCCGGCGGTACGCCGCCCGACTGCGCGTGGCACCGCTGAAGGACGCCGATCTGCACACCGTCACCGCTGACCCGGCCATCGACGGTATGAGCCTTCAAGTCCGGTCCCCCGGCGACCTGGAGACCGTCACACTGCTGACCCACCGGCGCCGGCACCCCGGCCCCGGCGAGATCGAGGTCCGCGTCCACGCCTTCGGCCTCAACTTCGTCGACGCCCTCGCCGCCGCCGGCGTCGACACCTACTTCGACGACCCGGGCGCCTCAGGGGGATGCGACATCGCCGGCACGGTCACAGCCGTCGGCCCGGGTGTCCGACACCTGCGACCCGGCAGCAGGGTCGCGGCGATGGTACCCGCGGCGCACAGCCACGCCATCGGCAGGGCGGACGCCGCATTCGAACTTCCCGAAACCATGTCCTTCCAGGAAGGCGCCGGCCTGCCCTCGGTCTACCTGACCGCCTGGACCGCCCTGCACCACCTCGCCCACCTGCAAGCCTCCGAACGCGTGCTGATCCACTGCGCCAGCGGCGGTGTCGGTCACGCCGCCATCGCGGTAGCCCGGTCCATCGGAGCCGAGATCTTCACCACCGCCGGTACCGAGGCCAAACGCGAATACCTGCGCACCCTCGGCATCCGCCACGTCCACGACTCGCGCTCCCTCGACTTCGCCGACGAGATCCGCGCCGCCACCGACGGCGCCGGCGTCGACGTCGTCCTCAACTGCCTGACCGGACCCGCACTGCGCGCAGGCCTGGAACTCCTGCGCCCCGGAGGCCGGTTCGTCGAGATCGGCAAATACGACCTCTACGCCGACACCCTCCTCGGCATGGGCGCCCTCAAACGCAACATCTCCTTCCACGCCCTCGACCTCCAGCACCTGTTCCACCAGGACACCGCCCGCTTCGCGGGCCTCCTGCGGGAAGTCGCCGAGCCCCTGTACACCGGAAAGCTGCCGGCCCTGCCCGTCACCACCTACCCGCTGACCGCTGCCGCAGACGCCCTGCGCACCCTCGGTGCCGGAGCCCACCTCGGCAAACTCGTCATCGACATGCCCCAGCAGGGCGCTCTCACAGCCCTGGTCCCGCCCGACCAGGCCACCCCCGTACGCCCTGACGGCTCCTACATAGTCACCGGGGCCTTCGGCGGCCTGGGACAACTCGTCATCCGGTACCTCGCCGAGAGCGGTGCCGGACGCGTGGTACTCAACGGCCGGACTCCGCCCGACCAGCAGACGCAGGCCACGCTCGCCGCCCTCCAAGCCACCACCGGCTGCGACATCCAGACCGTCCTCGGCGACATCTCATCGCCGGCCACCGGCCACCGCCTGGTCGAAGCCGCCACCGCGAGCGGCCTACCGGTCCGCGGAGTCCTGCACGCCGCCGCCGTCATCGAGGACGCTGCCGCCACCCGCCTCACTCCTGACCTCACAGCCCGGGTCTGGGCACCCAAGACCCTCGGCGCCCTCCACCTGCACCACGCCGCCCGCCAGCAGCCCCTGGACTGGTGGTGCAACTTCTCCTCCGCCTCCGCCCTCCTGGGCATGCCCGGCCAAAGCGCATACGCCGCCGCCAGCACCTGGCTCGACGCCTTCACCCGTCACCAACGCGCCCAGGGAACCCCCGCCATCTCCATCGGCTGGGGAGCCTGGGCCGAACGCGGCCGCGGCACCCACCTCGCCGACCAGGGATACGCCATGATCGCCCCCGACGAGGGAATCCAAGCCCTGGACCGACTCCTGCGCCACACCCGCGCCCACAGCGGCTACCTGCCCATCCACGGATCCGGGTGGCTGCCCGCCTTCGCACCCCACGCACCCCGCTACCTCTCCGCCCTCACCCCGCAGACCACGACCGACGGCGACCCCCAGGACCACACCGCCACCGCACTACTGGCCGAACTCGCCGAACTGCCCGCAGAGCAACGCCAGACCCGCCTCGAAGGCATCCTCATCCACCACGCCGCAACCATCCTGCGCATCGCACCCACAGCCCTCGACCCCGACCAGTCCCTCATCGAGCGCGGACTCGACTCCCTTGGTGTCCTCGAACTCCGCACCCGCATCGAACGCCAACTGACCGTCTGGCTCAGCCCCAAAACCGTATGGGCCAACCCCACCCCCGCGCAGCTCGCCCGCCACATCCAGAACCACATCGACAACCGCGCCCCCGCCACCGGAGAAGGTACTCAACAACGCCCACGGTAGATCCGCCTCCAACGCCCAGAACGCTGCTGGGGGCACTCCACGACCACGCCTGCGGCCACGGCCACCGGCAAGGTCTCGAACCGACCCACCCCAGCGGGAGGCAAACCCCCGGGCTACCCACCCGGCAACCGAGGAATACGACGCTCAAGGAAATAGGTGCTCTCCGTCGGCATAACAGGCAGGAAGTAGGAAGCAGGAAGGACCGCCACCAGTGTGGGTGGCGGTCCTTCCCGCGGTGGGTCAGGTTGGTCATCGCCGGGATCTGGTTGGTCGGCTGGCGCAGGCACTGACTTGGGCTCATACCGTCAGGAGCAGGAGGTGCCCGGGTGGGCCGGGGAGCTGTCGGGCGTGATGCGGGGGCGATAGCCGCCTGCGGTGACGGATTCGTCCAACCTCCTTGCGGCGAGATGCTCCTGAGCATCCATCAGGGAGAGATCAGGGTTTTCCCGGGGGCGCTCCCTGATGGGCCGGGCGGCCCGGCGCGAGGAGGCTGACCGTGGTGCCAGGTCGCCCGTCGCCCGGGTGTCCGCGGCTGCACCTGCTCCCCCCGTCGTCGGCATCGTCAAGGAGCGGATTCGTGAGAAGCACCAGCCTTCGGTCACCCCTGGCCCTCCTCCGCCGACTGGGGTTGCCGGCAGTCGTGTTGATCCTGCTGGCGTGGCTGCCGCCGGTCGCCGCCGGGGCCGCCGCCGGGTCCCCGTACCGGGCGACGATCGTGCGGACCGCGTACGGGATCCCGCACATCACGGCGGGCGACTACGGTTCGCTCGGGTACGGCTACGGCTTCGCGTTCGCCACCGACGACCTGTGCACGATGGCGGACGACTACGTCACCGTCGAGGCGGAGCGCTCGCGGTACTTCGGCCCGGACGGTTCGTACGACCAGGGCGGTGGGTCGCGCGTGGACAACCTCGACAGCGACCTGTACTGGAAGTCGGTCGGCGACTCCGGCGTGGTGGCGCGGATGCTGTCCGTGCGCTCCGGCCCGAGTGCGGTCCTGCCGCAGGTGAGGCAGCTGATGGCCGGGTACGTGGCGGGGTACGACGCCTACCTGGCCTCGGTCGGCGGGGCCTCCGGCGTGCCCGACCCGACCTGCCGCGGTCAGGCCTGGGTCAGGCCGATCACGCTCACCGACGCCTACCTGCGGATCTACCAGCTCACCGACATCGTCGGCACCGCGGGCGACCCGGGCGGCTGGACCGGGGCGCAGCCGCCCACCCCGGCGCCCGCCCCGGCAGCTGCCCCCGCTGCCGCGGGCCGACCGGACATCGCCCGCCTCGCCGCCGCGCTGGCCGCCGACCGCAGCGGCGCGCCCGGCAGCAACGCGCTGGCGATCGGCTCCGCGGGCACCCGCGACGGCGGCCCGGGCATCCTGCTCGGCAACCCGCACCTGCCCTGGGCCGGCGCCGAACGCCTCTACGAGGTGCAACTGACCATTCCGGGACGGACGGCCGTGGAGGGCGCCACGCTCTTCGGCGAGCCCCTGGTGGCCATCGGCTTCAACGGGTCGGTCGCCTGGAGCCACACCGACACCCCCTCCTTCCCGATGTCGCTGGTCCAGCTCACGCTGGTGCCCGGACACCCGACGGAGTACCGGTACGACGGCCGCACGGTGCCCATGATTCGGCAGACCGAGACGGTGCTGACCACGAGCGCCTCGGGTCGGCCGGTACCGGTCAGCCGCACCTTGTGGACGACGCGCTGGGGCCCGGTGATCCAGGAGCTGGAGGGGGTGCCGCTGCCCTGGTCCGCCACCTCCGCCTTCGTGCTCGAGGACGCGGACGCCACCGACTCGCGCTTCCTCAACGACCTGTTCGCCACCGACGAGGCCACCGACACCGGCCGGATCCTGGCCGGCGAGGAGCGGTACGAGGGCAACCCGTGGGTCGACACGGTCGCGGCCGACGCCCAGGGCCACGCCCTCTACAGTGACGTCGGCAACTTCCCGGACGTGACGGACGCGCTCGCGCAACGCTGCGACACCCCGCTGGGCGCCGATCTCTTCGCCCGGGCCGGCATGCCGATCCTGGACGGCTCCGACCCCTCCTGCGGGTGGGGCACCGACGCGGACTCGGTGGTGCCCGGGATCTTCGGCGCGAACGAGGAACCGAAGCTCGGCCGCTCGGACTACGTCGAGAACTCCAACATGAGTTACTGGCTCAGCAACGCGAGCGATCCGCTGACCGGTTACCCGCGCTTCCTCGGCCTGACCGGCGTCCCGGTGAGCCTGCGCACCCGCAGCGCCCTCGCCATGGTCACCGAACGCCTGGCCGGCACCGACGGACTCGGCCCGGCCGGCTTCACCCTGCAGGGCGTGCAGGACCTGATGTACTCCGACCTCCAGTACGGTGCCGAGCTGGCCAAGCCGCAGCTGGTCGCCTCCTGCGAGGCGCTGCCCGGCGGGCTGGCCCCGACCAGCGGCGGCGGCGAGATCGCCGTCGGCGACGCGTGCCGCGCCTTGGCCGAGTGGAACGACCGCGAGGACGCCGACTCGCGCGGCGCCCTGCTGTTCCGCGACTTCTGGGAGCGGGCCCTGGAGCTGCCCGAGGGTCCGTGGTCCACACCGTTCGACGCCGGCCGGCCGCTCACCACGCCCAGCGGGCTCGACACCGGTGACCGGGCCGTCGACGAGGCGTTCGGCGACGCGCTGGGCGACCTGAAGGCGGCGGGCATCCCGTACGACGCGCCGCTCGGCAGCCGGCAGTACGTCGTGCGCGACGGCGTGCAACTCCCGATCAGCGGCGGGCCGGGCGACCCGGACGGCGAGTTCAACGCGATCTACCAGGACGTGCTGGGCCACCCGGGAGCGGACCCGGAGATCGGCAGCAGTTACATCCAGGCCGTCACCTGGCAGGAGGGCAGCTCCTGCCCGGTGGCGCGCACGGTGCTCACGTACTCGCTGTCCGCCGACCCCACCTCGCCGTTCCACGCCGACCAGACCAGGCTCTTCGCGCAGCACGGCTGGGTGGACGCCCCCTACTGCACCGCGGACGTCCTCGCGCAGGCCCGATCGGTCCGACTCGTCTCCCAGGACCGGCTCTCATCGCAGGACTGACCCTCCGTCAGAATCCCTGGGTGGCGGCCCCTCGGGGCGGGTAGTCTGGAGCGAAGGGGCTTGCAGCCGATGGTGGGGGTGGGCGTGGACAGCAGGATCTCGATATCGCTCAAGGGATCGCTGGGACTGGACGATGCGGACCGGCTGCTCGAGGAGCTGACGGCCGCGACGAGTCTGGCGTGGCGCGAGGAACCCGTCGACGAGGGCAAGGTCCTCAGCGGCGGGCTGGAGGAGATCCTGCTGGTGGCGGTGCTGGGGAAGACGACCGAGATGGCCGTCGAGTACGCGGTGGAGCGTGCCAGGCAGGTCGTGGAGCGCTGGCGCGAGGAGCGGATCGACCAGCCGGAGGCCTCGGTCCGGACGGAGGCCCTGCCGGCGGCCGAGGCCGAGGCGACCGGTGCGGAGGGGCGGGACGGCTGAGATGGCGTCCAGGGCGCTGGTCATCGGACCGGGAGAGTACGCCGAGGACGCGGCCATCCCCGGCCATCCCACGATCCGCGCGAGCGCCCTGGTGTACGGGGAGGTGCTGGCCGGCGACGAGATGTGGGGCCCCGAGAGCTGCCGCGTCCTGGTCGGCGAGCAGGTGCGGACGGCCGACGGCATCATGCGGGCGTTGCAGGAAGCGGCGGACGCGACCGGGCCGGACGACATCCTGCTGGTCGTCTACGTCGGCCACGGCCAGTACTGGGCCGACGTTCCGGGCGGCCAGGTCCACTTCTCGGTGGGCTCCTCCTACAAGGACAAGCCGTGGACCTGGCTGTCCAGTTGGTACCTCTACCGCGCCATGCGCAAGGCCCGGGCCCGACTCAAGGTCCTGATCGCCGACTGCTGTTACTCGAACCTGCTGCCGGTCCTGGGCGGTGGCGACGACGAGATGGTGCTGCCCGGGGTGCTGGGCAAGCAGGACGAAGGCAGTTGCGTCTTCACGGCCGTCAAGAACGTCCGGGCCGCCGACGCCGAGGGCTGCTCGACCCTGCCCCCACCGCTGGACCGGTGCACGCCGTTCAGCGGGCACCTGCTGCGCGTCCTGCTGGGGGGCACCAAGGACCACCACGACCGGCTGACCATCGGTCTGCTGCGCGAGGCGATGCGGCTGGAGATGGAGTCCTGCACGCACCAGGCACCCGGCATGCTGCTGAACGACGCCCGTGACGGCACCCCGCTCTTCACCAACCGGATGGAGGCCAGGTTGCGGGACCGCAGTCAGGTCCCGGCGAGCGCCGAGGAGTGGATCAGGCACCTGATGCTGGACCAGGACTACCTGCTCGACGAGTTGCTCGGGGACGAGCGGATGACCGGGGACATCGTCGGCGCGCTGAGCCGGAGGTCCGACGACGCCAGTCGCTCCCTCGCGCGCCACCTGGACGAGAAGGCGAACGCGAGGTTCCAGGACGCCGAGACCTTCGCCCGGTACTGGAACCGGGTGGAGCAGGCGCAGCGGACATGACCGACCGGCAGCGCAGCACGGGCTCCGAGAGCGTCCCGGCCCGCCCCCCGGCCCTGGGCTACGAGTGGGTGACCACCTGCTCGATCGAGAGGTTCGTGAGCCGGATGCAGGCCATCCGGCTCGGTTCCCCCACCGAAGGCGGAGCGCAGCCGGCCACGGCGCTCCGGCTGCTGCACGCCTTCGCCGTCAGTCGATCCATCGACGACCTGCTCACGGCGGCCTCGGCGTCGATGGTCGCGTCCAGGTCCGGCGCCGCGCCGAGGGACCGGCTCAACTACTGGGACTCCGTCAACATGCTGGCCACGGCGGCCCTGTGCCGCAGCCCGGAGCAGGCGGCGGAGCTGGCGCGCAAGCAGTGGGAGGCCGAGGGCCGCGGGGCCACGGGCCAGGGCGCGCCGCTGACCGACGGCATCGTCCACGACGTGGCCTGCCAGCGGACGGCACCGGACGTCGCCGTCTTCATCCAGGAGTGCCGGCCGGCGGAGGGTCTGGTGGAGAAGACGCTGCGGGTCTTCACCCGGCCGAGCTCCGGACGGACCAACCTCGACAAGGCCCTGCTCTACATCCTGCTGCGCGACCAGGGCTGCGACGCGGAGGCAAGCAGGCTGCTCCTGGAGACGCTGTCCGCGATCGACCGGCACGGGTCCACGCAGGCAGCGGACACCGATCCGGCGCAGTTCCACGACCTGGTCGGGGCGCTGTACCAGCTCAGCCCCGCGGAGCGGATCCTGGAGAACTGGGTCGTCGAGCAGTTGGACGATGCGGACCAGGTGATCACGACGCGACGCATCGTGGCCCGGCTGATCGCCAGCGAGACGGGCAGCCCCGACACGCTGGTCGAACTCGTCGGCGCCCGGCTGTCCTGGCACGACATCGTCGAGATCTGCGGCCTGTTGGCGACGACACGGGCCGCGAAGTGCGACGAGATCCGCCGGCACGCCGCGGCCCGGCAGCGCGACGAGGAACTGGCCGAGATCGTCATCGCCTGGCACCGCTCCGAGGTGCTCGGCCGGACCACCAAGGCCCTCCTCGCCGACATCGTCGCCACCGAGGCGGGTGGCGGGCCCGGCCCCCGGTCGCGGTCGAGGACCGAGGACCTGGACAAGGTGCTGGTCAACTTCAACGCCGAAGCGGAGTGCCGGCGGCTGCTGTGGATGGCGGCGGCCGAGCACGTCGAGGGCCGCTCGGGGAGCGAGCTGGTCCGACTGCTGGGCAGGGTCGAGCGGACGAGCGACCGCTACCGCGTGGCGCGGGTGGTCGCCCGCAGGCTCACCGCGTACGTCCTGGGGGCGGGCGCCGACCCCGCGATGTTCGTCGACTACGTCACGGAGCTGCGGGCCGACGGGCGGTCGGACGCCGTCTTCCTGGCGCTCAAGGAGTTGGCAGACCCCTCCGACGAAGGCAGTGCGCTCGAGGGGTCGGCCTGGGTGATCGCCGAGATCGCGGTCCGGCTGTACGCCCGGGGCGCGGAGCGGGACGGCTGGGACCTGCTGGAGCGCTGCCTGGAGAACGAGCAGCGGATCGACCGGCATGACGTGGCGGCCGTCGTCACCCGGTTGCGCCAGCCCGACAGCACCCTGCCGGAGGACCGCAGGCTCTTCCTGCTGCGCGCCACGGTCGGCCGCTGGGCGGACCCGCACGCGCGGGAGAACGCGGTGGAGCTGCTGCGGACGATCGGCTACGACGCGGAGGCCGCGGAGGTCATCCGCTCGCTCCGCTAGCCCGGGCGGCGGAGGCGGGCGTCGGCGCCGGCAGCACGGGGGGCACCGTCCCCATGTGCTGCCGTGACGTTCTGACCAGGGCCTCGAAGGCCCCGAGCGCCAGGGCGGCCACCAACACGCCCACCAGGCGCGTCTGGTGATCCACCAGGAACATCTGGTGCGTCCCGACCGAGGAGTTGCCCAGCAGGGTCAGCAGCGTCAGCACGCCCAGATAGGCGATCAGCCAGATGGCCGCCCGGGCCGACGGAGAGGTGCGCCACTGCCGGAAGAGCATCACGTGCTCCTTGGCGTCGTAGACCCGGCCGAGGACCGGGAGCCGGCGCGACAGGACGGGGAGCACCAGCAGCAGGGTGCTGCCGATGGCGAGGGACGCCATGGCACGCCAGACGGGTGCCCAGCCCGCCCCGTAGAGGATCAGCGCGATCAGGGTGAAACTCAGGCGTGCCATCACGTCCTGGGCGGTGCGCCGGGTCGGGGAGTAGGGCCCCACCCTGCCCCGCAGCGACACCAGGACCACCGCCGGGAAGGCGTAGACGACGAGCGTGAGGACCCCGGTGGCGGCGGCCAGCGGGTCCCAGTTCCCGTTGACCAGCCACAGCGTGACCGCCCCGATGAAGAAGTTGACCAGCAGGATGAGCCAGTAGACGTCGTAACGCTGCCGCAGTGAGGACTTCCGGGCCGTCTGCAGTCCCCGGTGGGTGAGGTGCGCGCGGCTGAGCGCGGCGACCTCCCGGGTCACGGCCTGTCCGAAGACGACGCCGGCGCCGAAGGGGGCCGCCACGGCGGCGATCCTGAGCAGCCACTCCAACCAGTACTGCCCGGCATGGTGGGCGAACCGGACGTACGGCGAGACGGAGTCGTCATTGACCTGGGCCGGTACGTGGTGCCGGGCGAAGACGAGCTGGAGCGCGATGTACAGGGCGGTGGAGGCGACGATCGTCCCGAAGACCGCCCAGCGCAGCCGGGCCGCCTCGCCGATCCCGCGCCGCCTGATGTTCCCGGCCAGTTCGAGCGGTGCCTGGAAGCCCACGTAGGAGTAGATGACACCGCTGTTGACCACGGCGCGCAGGACTGCGCCGAAGCCGTACCCACCGGTCTTGGCCTCCGGCGGGAGCGGGATGCCGAGGGGGGCGAGGGTGAACAGCATCGCCACGGCCAGGACGGCGATGGCGACCTTCGCGAACGTCAGCCCGGTGGAGAACCGGAAGAGGACCCGGGGCGCGATCACGTTGACGGCGGAGATCGCCGTCATGAAGGCCAGCGTGCACCCCCAGCCGGTGAGGGTGAGGTGGCCGTGGGCCACCAGCCGCAGGGACGTGGAGGAGAGTCCGCGGCTCATCGCTACCGCCTCGCTGGCCGAGTTGATCGCGTAGAAGATCCACAACCCCGCGGCGACCACGGTCGCCACCAATGGACCGCTGCTCTGCAGGGGGAGGAAGACCAACCCGCCGGTCTTGGGTGCGGCGGTGCTGAGTTCGACCATCACCCAGGCCACCGCCAGCATCAGTGCGCCGCCGACCAGCCACGCCAGCCAGGCCCGCGGACCGGCCTGCGTGTACGCGCTCTGCGCGCTCAGCAGCCAGCCCGAGCCGAACACACCCCCGGCCGCCAGGCCGACGAGATGATGGAGCGGCAACCGGCGTTGCTCGTCCTCATCCTCGATCCGCACCGTACGACGCCGCGCCTGTTGGACGCTCACTCAGGCCCTCCCCAGGCTTTCGTGTCGACCGGTCACCCCCACGCACAGAGTCGAAAGAGTACAGAATGCGACACCGCACATGTGACGGTTCATCAGGTATCAGTGCTGCAACAGTGAAACCCCACAGGAGCCGGTGACCACAGGAGCCGTTGACCGCCGGAGGTCACCAGCCGCTGACCCCGGTGAGCCCGAGCCAGCCGGCCAGCGAGGCGAGTTCGGCGCGCACCGCGCTGCGCAGCGTACGCCCGAAGGGCTCGTCCTCGTGGACGGCGTGCACCCGGAGCAGCTTGGCGCGGTGGTCGGCGGCGGCGTCGACCTTGCCCACCAGGCGGTCGGCGTGCAGCACGGGGAGGGCGAAGTGGCCCCAGCGGCGGTCGGCCCGGGGAACGTACATCTCCAGCTTGTACTCGAACTCGAACAGCTCGGCCATCCGCCTGCGGTCGTGGATCAGCCGGTCGAAGGGTGACAGTAGCGCGGTCCGCCCCTCGAAGGGGCGCTCGGCCAGCCGCTCCAGCAGCTCGCCGTCCACTCGCCAGTCGCCCCGGGTGTCCGTGACCCGGACCGGCTGCCCGGCCTCGCCGACCGCCGGGCCGCGCGCGATCCCGAGCGAGCGCAGCGTCCGTTCCTGGCGCAGGCGGTGCGCCTCGGCCCGTGCCTGCTCCCGCTGCGCCTGCTCGGCCGGGCCCTCGGGGCGGTCCGGGTGGACCGGGACCGTCGGGTAGACCCGCTCCGCCAGGTCCCAGCAGCGCTGCCGGCCGCTGCGGCCGGAGATCGCGATCTCCCCGCGGGCGGCGAGGAACTCCAGCAGCTGGGTGACGTTGCGGTTGTTCGTCCAGCCGGTGGAGGGCCACGGGACGACGCTGCGGTCCTCGATCTCGCGGGAGGGCAGCGGGCCGCGCTCGCGCAGCAGGTCCAGCACGTAGCGGCGGAAGCCGTCGTTGGCGCGCAGCCAGTCGGTGTACTTCGCGCGCCGGTCCGCGCCGGGCGCCGACCAGGCGGCCATCTCCGGTAGGAAGAGCGGGAGGTCGGCCATCGGCCGGACCATCGCCCGGTACTCGAAAAGGGTCCGGTCCTGCTCCAGCGCCTGCTGCAGCTGCTCGGGCCGGTAGGCGGCGCCGAGCCGGGTCCAGGCCACCAGGTCCGCGTTCGGGGCGATGACGGCGGTCGGGTCGAGCTGCAACAGGGTCAGGTGCCGGACCACGGGCAGCAGACCGGCGGCCGGCGGCCCGCCGTCCAACAGCTGGGCGCGGACCGCCAGGCGGCGGGCCGTTGCGCGGTCGATCTCGGGGATGGCCATGCCGGGACCCTAGCCCCACCGACCGACAACGCCGCCGGGTCAGTCGTGCGGCAGCCGAGTAGCGGGCCGCCGAGCGGCCGGCTGCCGGGTGGCGCCGAAGCCGGTCTCGTGGTCCCAGACGTGGGTGCAGTTCGGGCACTGCAGGTGGAGCCGGCTGCCGGTGTTGGCGAGCAGGTAGCGCCAGTGCTCGCCGCAGTTGCGCTGCTCGGCGCAGGGGCCGCAGGAGCGGGCGTCGTCGCAGGTCGGGCAGGCGACCCAGGCCCGGCGGCCGAGGTCGGCCTGCGGGTCGATCGGCAGCGGGAGGGTTCGGCGGGCAAGGAACATGACTGCGAACTTAGGTAAGGCTTGCCTATCTTGTCAATCTCGTGGGGGTGCCCGGGTCGGTCCGGCAGGATGTCGCCGTGAACTCATGCCACCGGGGGTGTTGACGTGCCGTCCCACGTGTACCGGATCACCAAGTACGATCCCGCCGACCGGGACGAACACGGCGGCTACCGGGGCCCCGAGCAGCCGGTCAGCGACCACGGGCCGGTCGAGGCCGCCTACCTCGCGGCGGTCGCCGCCTTCGCCGGGGCGAGCGGAGTCGAGCGGCTGGCCGTCCGCGAACCGCAGCTCGCACCCGACTTCGTGGACTTCGGGACGGCGTAGGCCGTCCCCGGGCACGGCCTCGTCGGCCTCTTCCCGGCCGACCTCGGCGGCTTCCACGCCGGCTTCCACGACGGCGCCGAGGTGCCGCTGCCGGTCGCGCTGGAACTGGTCCGGGCGATGCTCCGCGACAACGGCCTCTGGTGCGGGCTCGAGGTCGAGGACGGCTTCACCGTGCACGTCGGGTGGGACCAGTACCTCTACGTCGGCAGCGACCTCGCCTGCGAGGCCGCGGTGGCGCGCACCCGGGCGCTGGGGCTCTTCGCGGAACGGGTGGACGCCTCGCCGTACGCGCAGGCGGACGACGAGCCGGCCGGCGAGCAGCGCCCCGCCGACGAGATCTTCTGGGACCACCTGCGCTGGTGGGTGACGACGCGCGGGGCGGCCCTGCTGGAGGAGACGCCGGTGGACAACGTCACCCGGTGGCACCGGCTCGACGAGGGTCCGTTCGACCCGGTGCGGGCCCGGCTGGCGCCGCGCGCCAAACTGGCCCTCTGGCCGGACCTGGTCACCGACGTGGCCGCGGTGCTGGCCGCCCTCCCGGCGGACGAGCCGGTGGAGGTGGTCTGGGAGGACCGCGACGGTCGGATCAGCAGTACCACGACCTTCGACGAGAGCCGCCTCGCGGCCGTGCGCGCGCACCTCGCCACCGCCCGGGCCGCCGCTCTGCTCTCCGTCTACCTGGACGACCGGACTCCGCTCTGCACCGCCGTGCTGCCGGACGCCGACGGCGTGCTGCGGGCCCGCTGGCGCACCGAGCCGACCCGGAGTGACCGGGACTGGGCGTTCCTGAAGGCCCTGCGCCCCGGGGAGGTGCGCCCAGCCGTCATCAGCGAGGTGACGCCGTCCGGGGCCGCCGTCGTGGACCTCGGCGGCTTCGCGGCGAGCGCCGAGACGCAGGAACTGGGCGAGCTGCCGGGGGTCCTGGCGATCGGGCGGCGGGTCGAGGTGACGATCCTGGAGGTCGACCTGGTCCGCGAACGGGTGTCGTTCTCCCTGGGCGCCGGCTCACCTCGGGGGGAGAGGTAGCGGGGCCACGCCCTGGGCATCACCGGGTCGTCACGGGCGCTGGAGCCGCCGGCCCCGCGGCGCGCAGGCGTGCGGAGCGGCGGATGCCGGGGGCAGCGCACTTCCCAGGCGAGCGCGCGCCCGGCTCGCGCCACCCACCCGCACGGCGGTCGCGCCGGCTGTGCCGAGTCCACCGCTGCCGACGGCTCCGGCGCCTGCACTCACGGCCGCCGCACCCACGACAGCCGGACCGGCGGCGACCGTGACCTCCGCGCGCGGCTCCAGCGGCTCCGCCTGCTCCAGGGCCAGTTCGAACCAGACCCGTTGGCCGGAGCCCGCCCGCGGCGGCTCGAAGCCGTACGCCGCCGCGAGGGCGGCGAGCAGGAAGAGCCCGCGCCCGTGCTCCGCCTCGCCGTCGGCCGGCCCCACCGTCGCAGGCGGGCCGGTGCCGGCGTCGGCGGGGTGCGGCAGGCCGCGCCCCGGGTCGGTGACGGCGGCCCAGAGGCGACCCGTCCCCGGCCAGGACTCGGCCTCGACGGTGAGCCGTTGCGCCGGGTCCTCGCCACCCACGCCGTGGAGCAGCGCGTTGGTCGCCACCTCGGAGATCAGCAACCCGAGGGTGAACCCCTCCTCGTCGGAGAGCGGGACCCCGGCGCTGGCCAGTGCCTTGGCCAGCTGCCCGCGGATCGCGTGGACGGCGGAGCTGGTGGCGGCGGTGGTGAATCTCACCGTGGGCATGGCGGTCCTCCCAGGGCCGAGCCGTTCGACCCGCGTCAGCAGGCGGGCGGTCCGCGGGGCGATGGTTGGCCGACCGGTCGGACCACCGACCGACCCGGTCGACCAGCCGGCCGCGCAGTCACCCGCCCCTCGTCACCACCTGCTCCGCGGGGCCCGCAGGGGTGCTGCGGGTCACGCCAGGTTCACCGGTCCGGCGCGCTGTCGACAACCGCAACAAGTGGTGGGTCGGTCGCCGGCTGACGTTGCCGTAGCCGATGCCACCTCATGAACCCCAACTTCTTGCGGTTTCCCACCTCCCCCCACGGCGCCTCCCACTACTCTGGGCAGCCGTACGATCACCGGGAGAGGTGGCAAGGCGATGGTGCACGGGCTCTCCTGCACGCGGGAGATCTGCCGCCGCGCGCAGCTCGAGCAGTGGCCGTTGGAGCGGACGGTCGACGCGATCGAGAGCTGCTGCGGCACCGGCCGGCTGCGCGCGCACCGGATCGCCCGCGGCTGGACGCTGCGGGACGCGGTCGGTGAGCTCCGCGCGCTGGCGCACCACGACGGTGCGCCGGCGCCCGCCGTCAACGAGGAGCAACTGCGCGCCTGGGAGACCACCGCGCGCCGCCCCCGCACCGGAACGGTCGACCTGCTCTGCCGGCTGTACCGGACCGACGCGCACGGCCTGGGCCTGATCGGCGACTACCGTCCGGACAGCCGTGACCGGTCCACCCAGGTCCCGCTCCCCGCTGCTCCCTCCGCCCACCTTCCCGCGCCCACCCCCGCGCTCGCGCCCCTTGGGGAGGCGCTCCCCGGCACGGCGCCCCTCGCCGAGGTGTCCTGCGCCTCCGTGCTGCCGATCGGCGAGGACCCGCTGGACGCGGCCGTGGACACCGCCCGCCGCTCGGTCGAACGGACCCTGGCGCTCACCACTGTCAGCAGCACCCAGCTGGAGGTGCTGGAGGAGCGGATGCTGGAACTGCGCCGCAGCTACGTGTTCACCCCGCCCGCCCCGATGCTCAGCCAACTCCTGCTCGAGCTGGAGGAGTTGCGCGTGCTGTCGGCGGACCGGCAGCCGGCCAGCGTCCAGGTGCGGCTGTCCGAGATGACGGCGCTGGTCGCCACCCTGATCGCCGACGCGCTGATGAAGCTGGGCCGGATCCACCAGGCCCAGCGCTGGTACGGCACCGCGCGTTCGGCCGCCGACGACAGCGGGAACACCGACCTGCGGGCCCGGGTCAGGGCGCAGGCCGCGATGCTGCCGTACTACTACGGGCCGTTGGATACCGCGGTCGAACTCGCCCGCCAGGCCCGGCTGCTGAACCGCAACCGGCCCACCGCCACCGGTGCGCTGGCGGCCGCGGCCGAGGCGCGGGCGCTGGCCCGCCGCGGCAGCGTCGAGGACGCCCGGGCCGCGATCTGCCAGGCCCAGGAGTTGTTCGACCGCTGCCACCACGGTCCGCCGGACGACGCCTGGGCCTTCCCGGAACGGCGGCTCTACCTCTACCTGAGCGGCGCCTACACCTACCTCGGCGAGACCTCCCGGGCCCGCGCGGTGCAGCAGCAGGCACTGCCGCTCTACCCCGACGGCGGTGGTGGGATCGACCCCGCGCTGCTGCGGTTGGAGGAGGCGATCTGCCTGGTCCGCGAGCGGAACCTGACCGACGCCTGCCAACTCGCCGGTCAGACCTACCTCCAGGTGCCGCAGGCGCACCGGACCAGCATCCTGGAGTCCCGGGCGCAGGACGTCATCGAGATACTGCCGGCGAGCCTGCGGTCGGCCCGGGCGGTGCGGGAACTCGGCGACATCCTGGCGTTGCCCGCGGCGCAGCAAGGTCGTTCGGGATGACCGGGTTGCTGGGATGGCCGGTGTTCACCGAGTGCTCACCCGGGACTGACGGGTTCGATGTGACAGGGCCACTGATCGTCCGTCAGCCTTGAGTCCATGAGCGCATCGGCACAGATCGGCGGATTCGCCGCGCCCGAAGTCAACCGCATCCTCGCCACCGCCTGCCGTCGGGCGGGCCTCGACCCGGCCGGTGCCGAGGTCCTGCGCGGCCACACCAACGGGGTGTTCCGGCTGGGCACCGCACCGGTGGTGGTCAAGGTCGCCCGCCGCGGCACCCGGCCGGTGGGGGTGCGGCGCACCGTGCAGTTGGTGGAGTGGCTGACCGGTCACGGCTTCCCGACCGTTCCGCTGCACCCGGTCGAGCAGCCCGTGCTGGTCGACGAGCACGCGGTGACCTTCTGGACCTACCTGCCGCAGCCGGAGCACCCGGTCAGAGCCGAGCAACTCGCCGGTCCGCTCGCCCGGTTGCACCGGTTGCCGGAACCGCCGTGCCGGCTGCGCCCGCTCGACACGGTCGGCGCGATCCGCCGCTCGTTGGCCACCATCAGTGCGCTCGCCACGCTCTCCGTGCCCGACCTGGTGTACCTGACCACGCGGCTGGCCCGGTTGGAGAAGCGGCTGACGGAGCTCCGGTTCGCGCTGCCGCCGGGCATCCTGCAGGGCGATCCGCAGCACCGCAACGCGCTGCACGACGGCGGCCGGGCGGTGCTCTGCGACTGGGACACCGCGAGTTACGGCCCGCCCGAGATGGACTTGGTCACCATCGAGATCCACTGTCGTCGCTTCGGCTACGGACCCGCCCACTACGCCGCGTTCGCCGCGGCCTACGGCTTCGACGTCACCGCCTGGGACGGCTACCCGGTGCTGCGCGACCTGCGCGAGCTGCGCATGATCACCACCAACGCCAAGCGCGCCGCCCCGGGGTCCCGCACCTGGGCCGAGGTGCGCGGCCGGATCGCCGGTCTGCGCACGGAGGACCACACCCAGCGCTGGCGAATCCTGTAGCCGCCGGTGCCGCCGGCGCGGGCCGGGCAGGTCGGCACGGGCTGGGCACCCCCGTACGAGCCGCGCGCCGGTACGGGCCGGGCCCGGGTGCGCCCGGCCGGCGCGCGGCAGCCGGGCGCGCCGGTGTGTGCGACCGCCCTGCGAGCTGCGAAAACGGGGTCGCTACCCTGTCCGCCATGGCGAGAACCCGGCTGTACCAGAACGGCAACCTGATACTCGAGGACTTCCCGGTCGAGGACATCTCCGAGCACGTCGCGGACCCCGACGCGACCGTGTGGCTGGACGTGTGCGCACCGACCGCCGAGGACTTCGAGATGCTCGGCCGCGAGTTCGGCCTGCACGCCCTCGCACTCGAGGACGCCCGGCACGACCACCAGCGTCCCAAGCTGGACTGCTACCGCACCCACTCCTTCCTGAGCGCCTACGCGGTCTCCACCGACCCCGGGACCGGGATGCTGAGCGCCACCGAGATCTCGGTCTTCATCACCGCCAACGCGCTGATCACCCTCCACAAGGACGACTCCTTCGACGTGGCGCAGGTCGTCGCCCGCTGGGACAGCAACCCGGACCTGGCCAAGCACGGGGTGGGCTTCCTGGTCCACGGCCTGCTCGACGTCCTGGTCGACGGTCACTTCGACGCCGTCCAGGACCTCGACGACCGGATCGAGGAGGTCGAGGACCTGCTCTTCGCCGACGGCAGCCGGGAGGTGGAGGCGGTCCAGCGCCGCTCGTTCGAGCTGCGCAAGAACCTGGTGAAGCTGCGCCGGGTGGTGCTGCCGATGCGCGAGGTGGTGAACACCCTGCTCCGCCGCGACCTGCACATCGTCAACGAACCGCTGACGCCGTACTACCAGGACGTCTACGACCACGTCCTGCGGGCCACCGAGTGGACCGAGTCCCTGCGCGACATGATCACCTCGGTGATGGAGACCAACCTCACCATCCAGAGCAACCGGATGAACCTGATCATGAAGAAGGTGACCAGCTGGGCGTCGATCATCGCCGTCCCGACCGCGATCACCGGCTTCTACGGCCAGAACGTCCCCTACCCGGGCTTCGGCACCGAGTGGGGCTTCGTGGTGTCGACCGCGCTGATGGTGGTGCTCTCGGTGGGGCTGTACGTCGGGTTCAAGCGCCGCGACTGGATCTGACGGTCTGACGGTCCTGACGGGGCCGTCGGCCCGTCAGGTACACCCTTACGTCGACTCGCGACGCTTAGGCCACGGGCCTCAAGGATCGCGCCGTGGGCGGTCCGGCTGCCACCCTCGTGATCGGCCGGCCGCACCACCAACTCACCGACGACGTAAGGAACACCCGGTTCGCTGCGGAACGACTTCGCCGGCAAGTGCCTGGACGACCCCGACTTCTGGACGGGGGACTGGACGGTGCTCCAGATCCGCGACTGCACCGGGGCGGCCAATCAGAAGTGGGTGCTCGGCTGATCCGAACCGCTGCTACAGCCCCTGGAATGCCACCAGCGAGAGCAGGAGCCCGCCCGCGGCCGCGAGCAGGCCGAGGCGCAGGCCGGCGCCGTCCGCGCCGCGGAGGCCGATGGAGACGGCGGGCGCGGTCTGCCGGGTCTCCGGCGGGGCGCTGTCGATCTTGGTGAGGGCGATCCGGCCGGCGAACGCCGCCCCCGGGTTGCGGCGCACCTGCACGTTCCACGGCCGTACGGGGTCGTGGTCGACCACGATGATCCGCCCGGTGCGGAAGTCGTCCAGGTCCATCAGGTTGACCACGACGGTCGCCTCCGCGCGGTAGCCGGGCCGGCCGTCCGGGGCGACGGTCAGGTCCAGCCGCAGCGGGATGTCGGGCCCTTCGCCGGTCGCCCGGGCGGACTCGATCCGGGCCAGCGCCGGCTCCGGTCGCGGCGGCTCGGCCGGTTCCCCGGCGGCCCGCGCCCGCAGCGCCGCGCGCCGTTGCCGACCGCGGAAGAGCAGCGCGAAGCCGCCGATCCCGGTCCACGGCGCCAGGTTCGCGCCGACCACGATCAGGGTGATGCTCAGGCCGGTGTCGGAGACGAAGAACCCGGTCAGCATGCCGCCGACCTCTCCGCCCAGCAGTGCGCACAGCAACAGTCCGGCCCAGTACACCGTGATTCCTCCCGTAGTCCGGCGCGCATCGTACCGGCCCGGGGTGACCTGCGAATTCGGCTGCACACGACGGGAACTGAGGTCGCATACGAAGCTACGGAATCGTGACCTCCGGATTTTGCCGACCGGGAACCCGGAGCCTTACGGTGCACGTCGCTGCATGCACCGCCGCTCCGCGCGGTGCAGACGCCCCTGGGCCCCGAGGGCCCGGGGCGCCGGCCGGCCCGACCGAGAGACGAACGATGAACGCCCTGACCGACGGCGGCGCGGCCGAACCCGATGACCGCCGACCCTGGACCCTGCCCGGCTACACCCACGAGCGCGAGCTCGGCTCGGGCGGCAGCGGCTGGGTGGCACTGGCCCGGCACGAGGCGACCGGGACCCGGGTGGCGATCAAGTACCTGAGCCCCGCGGTCGGCGACACCAGCGGACTGCGCAGTGAGGCCGCGCTCCTCGGCGGCCTGCACTCGCCGCACGTGGCGGCGCTCTACGAGTACGTCGAAGGCCCGCAGGGTGCGGCGATCGTGATGGAACTGGTCGACGGCCTGGCCCTGCGGGCCCTGCTGCGCCAGGAGGGTGCCACCACGCCGGAGGCGGCGCTGGTGGTGCTCAAGGGCTCGCTGCTCGGCCTGGCCGCCGCGCACGCCGCGGGCGTGGTGCACCGCGACTACAAGCCGGAGAACGTGCTGATCGCCGTCGACGGCTCGTCCAAGCTGGTGGACTTCGGCATCGCCGCCCGCACCGGCGAATCGGCGCAACTCGCCGGTACCCCGGTCTACATGGCGCCCGAGCAGTGGGCCGGCGAGCCCGCCTCGCCCAGTGCCGACGTCTACGCGGCCACCGCGACCTTCTTCGAGTGCCTCACCGGCGCCAAGCCGTACAGCGGCACCACGCTCGCCGAACTCGCCGTCCAGCACACCGAGGCCCCGATCCCGGACGACCTGGCCCCGGAGCCGGTCCGCCCGCTGATCCGGGCCGGCCTGGCCAAGACGCCCGGGCAGCGTCCGGCCGGTGCGGCCGAGCTGGTCGAGGAGTTGGAGCGGGTCGCGGTGGCCGGGTACGGCGCGGACTGGGAGGAGCGCGGTCGGCGCACGCTGGCCGCCCTGGTCGCCCTGCTGCCGCTGCTGCTGCCCTCCGCCGGCGGCGCCGGCACCGGCGGCACCGCGCTGGCCACCACCGTGCTCGGCGCACCGGACCCGTCCCCGGCCGGCTGGTCCCGGCCGCTGAAGCTCGGTCGGCGCGGGCGGCTGGTCGCGGGCGCGGTCGGCATCGCGGTGCTGGGCTGCACCCTGGGCCGGTTCGCGATGGTGGACGGCTTCGACGGTGCGACAGCGGCGAACGTGCTGCCGGCGCCCGGGCCGCAGATCACCACCTCGCTCGGGCCGGGGCAGCCGGCGCCGTCGGTGACCGCGTCGGCGACTGTCTCGGTCTCGGCCTCGGTCTCCGCGTCGGGTTCGCCCAGCGCGTCGGCCTCGGTGTCGGCTTCGGCCTCGGCGTCCGCCTCGTCGTCGGGCTCGCCGAGCGCCTCGGCCACGGCGACCGGGCCGGCCGGGGCGGCCGCGACGACGCGGGCCACCGGGTCGGCGGCATCCGGTGGTGCGGCCACGACCGCGGCCGCGGGTGGCGGGGGCGGCCCGGTCGGCGGGACGGGTGGCGCGCCGGGCGGCGGAGGGCCCGGGCCGAGCACCGGAGCGTCGGGCCCGGCCACGCCGCCGTCGACGGGCGGGACCGGCTCGTCGCCGTCCACCTCGCCCACCAGCAGCGCGCCCAGCACCCCGGCGCCGACCCTGCGGGTGCTCAGCGTCAGCATCGACTCCTACGGCTGCTACGGCCTCTACGGGACCACGGCCAAGGTCACGGTGCAGACCGACGGCGCGGCCGACGGGGTGCTGACCCTCAGCTGGCTCGACGCGGGCAACGCCACACCGGTCGGGGTGGACCACATCGTGCTGCCCAAGGGCCAGCGGACCGTGTCGGGCACCTACACCCACACCTTCGGAGCCGGCGACCGGGCAGCCGACTGGGGCGTGCGGGTGGCGACCGACCCGGCGGCGACCCGCGGGCAGAACGGCTTCCAGCAGGTCCCGTCCTACTACTGCAACCCGCCCCGCTGAGACGTAGGAAGAGAGCGATGACAGCACGTCAGGAACCGTCGGGGCCGGAGCCCGTGGCAGCTACTGAGGACCGGCCGACCGCCCGGCTCGGGTCCGCCGTGGACGGTGGGGCGGCGGCGACCGTCCGGTTGGATCCGGCCGTCGCGCAGACCGTTCGGTTGGACCCGGCCGTGGCGCAGACCGTCCGACTCGAGAAGTCGTCGGCGGAGACCGTTCGGTTGGCGGAGCCGTTGGCGGAGACTGTTCGGCTTGAGGAGCCGTTGGCGCAGACCGTTCGGCTGGAGAAGCCGTTGACGGAGACCGTTCGCCTCGAGAAGTCGGTCGGTGTGACTCTGCAGTTGGACCCCGCCGTGGCGGAGACCGTTCGGTTGGATCCGCCGGCCGACGAGACCACCGTGCGGCTGAGCGACCCGGTGGACGCCGAGGCGATCACCGTGCGCTTCGCCGAGCCGCACGGCGCACCCGCCGAGGAAGTGGACACCGCCACCCTGCTCGCCGACGAGGTCTGGCACACCCCGGACCTCACCGTCGAGCTCGCCCACGGCACGGTCGCCACCCTGCCCCTGCCCGCCGACGAGCAGCCCGACCGCGCCCCGGAAGCCGCCTCCGAAGCCGCCTTCGAAGCCGCCCCCGAGCCGGCCCCGATGCCCGCCGGCGAAGCCGTCCCCGGACTTGCCGCGGAGCCCGACGCCGACGGTCTGCGCCGCTTCGGCCCCGGCATCCCGACCGCCACCACCCCCACCCCCGAGCGGGTGGCCGAGCTGTGGCACGGCACCGGGCCCGGCCAGGCCGCGCGCCGGCGTCGGCGGTGGCTCGCGCTGCTGCTCCCGCTGCTCCTGGTGCTGGCGCTGCTCGGCCTGTTCGCGTGGCAGCGCTACGTCCCGGCACTGACCGTCACCGGGGTGTCCGCGCACACCGACCCGGCCGGCCCCGCGTGCGGCGGTACCCAGCAGGTGATCGGCACGCTGGACACCGACGGCCGCGCCGGCACCGTCAGCTACCGTTGGCTGCGCAGTGACGGCACGGTGTCCGGCACCCTGAGCCAGCCGGTCCTCAAGGGCACCCACCACACCGACGTCGTGCTGCGCTGGACCTTCGAGGGCCACGGCACCATGGCGGCCACCGCCACCCTCCAGGTGCTCTCCCCGAACGCGCACTCGGCCACCGCCTCCTTCGCCTACAACTGCGCCTGACCACCGCTCAGGCGGGCCAGCCGGTCGAGTTCGGCCAGCAGGCTCCGCCCGAGCGCGGCTATGCCGCGGGCGGCCTCGCCGGCCGCCTGCGGGGCCAGCAGCGCCACGTACTCCGCGCTGCCGGCCTGGACGGTCATGGCGGTCAGCTCGTGGGCGATCACGTCGTGCAGCTCGTCGGCGATCCTGTTCCGGGCGGCCTCGCCGGCCAGCTCGGTCTCCGCCTGTACGACGCGGTCCGTCAGTTCGGTCGCCGCCGCCCGCCGCACCCGGGCCCACCGGCCCCACCCCCAGCAGAGCAGCCAGGGCAGCGAGCCCAGCACGGCGATCACGGCCAGCTGCCCGGCGGAGCAGGCGTCGAGCTCGCCGTCACCCAGCCCGCGCCACACCGCCACCGGCCCCACCAGCAGCGCGCTCACCAGGACGGCCCGCCCGACCCCGCACGAGCCGAAGCAGGCGCCCCAGCGGGCCAGCACCAGGAAGCCGAGGTCGAGCGGCTCCGGCGGCGCACGGGTGAGCAGGAGCCCGGCGCCCAGCACGATCGCGGCGGTCACGGCGAGATCGGGGTGCCGGCGACGCACCATCATCAGCGCCGCCAGCACCGCCGCGAGGGCCAGTCGCCCGACCGGCTGCGCGAGGCCTGGCCCCGGCAGCACCACGGCCTCCCGCACGCCCAGCAGGAGCAGCAGGAGTGCCCACCCGCCGTCGCCCACGACGGGGTGGCGCAGCAACCAGTTCTGAAGTCGGTACACGCAGCAAGCCTAGGCAGCCGGGGCCTGACCGCGGGTCAACCAACTGGATGATCTGCCCTCAATCTTCGGGGGTAGCCCGCCACCCCGATAGGCTCGGCCCGCCCGGCGGAGGCCGTGGGTCGGGGCCGGGGGAGCGAGGGCGCAGGTCCTGTTCGGCGAGCGGTACCCGGAGGTCGAACCGTCCGGAGCTGCCGGCGCTCGGGCGGCTGCTGCGCGGCCCGGCCGGACCCAGGGTGCGCGGAAGTCAGGGCGCGCGGAAGGCGCTCGCGAACCGTGGGGCGAGCCACGGCTTGCGGCCCCAGGCGACGATCGAGCCGGTCAGCACGGCCTGGGCCGTGCTGCGGCGGCCCAGCGCGAGCAGGAAGAAGGAGACCGGCTCGGCCATGATCGTGCAGTCCGGGCGGTGCGCCGGCGGCTGCTCGCTGACGGTGGCGGTGCCGCCGGCGACGCTCACCCAGAACCTCGGGCCGCCGCGCAGGTTGACCGCGAAGCGGGCGTCGAGCCGGGCGGCGGTCGTGGGGTCGACGACCCGCGGCATCGCGCGGAGCAGGAAGGGCACCGCGTGGACGACGCGGGCGCTGTCCACCATGTGCGGCTGCCGCAGGGCGCGGGCCAGGTCGTAGCCGTGGCCGAGCTGATGGGTGAGCAGGTAACTGGCCAGGGTGCCCTGGTCCATCGGGCCCATCGGGGTGTCCACCGGTTCGTCGGCGGCGCGGGCGGCGGCCTGCTCGGCGTAGTCGCGGGTGTGGGCGACGAGCGCGTCGGCCAGCACTCGCGGGTCGCGCTCCGGGTAGTCGGCCAGGCCGTCGTCGTTGGCCGCGGCCAGGCCGGCCGGGGTGCCGTCGCCGTACGGGCGGTCCAGGCCCCGGGCGAGGTCGGCCATCAGGGCGTTCGCCAGCACGAGGTGGGCCGCGGCCTCGCCGACGGTCCACCTGGCGCCGGGGATCGCGGCGGCGGGGTCGGGGTGGGCGCGCAACAGACGGGCGATGTCCTCGGCGGTGGCGAGGTTCGCCTCGATCAGGGGCGCGGGGACGCGGGGGCCGGCGGCGGACTCGGTCATGGTGACGGAGCATGCGGCATCTGCGGCCCCCTGTCCAGAGGTTGGGCGCGTTCCGGAAGCGCGGTCCGGGGGACAGGAACGGGTGGCGGGACGGATGGCGAGAATGTACCCAGGGATGTCTTCTGAGACTCTCGGGAGCCGCCCCGCGAGCGGACAGAGTGGGGACATGAGCGAACAGAGCGAGAACCAGATGAAGACCGTGGTGCAGGTCGAGGCCGTGCCACCGTTCGAGATCGGCCCCGGCATCGTGAGCCGGCGACTGCTCGCCACCGAGCACGCCCGTGGCTGGCTGATCGACTTCGCCCCCGGCGCCGAGTGGCCCGAGGTCGACCTGCACGCCACTGAGGAGCGCTACTACGTCCTCAGCGGCGAGGTGATCGAGGGCACGGAACGTCACGGCCCCGGCAGCTACGTCGTCTACGCCCCGGGCAGCAGCCACCGCCCCCGCACCGAGACCGGCGCCCGGATGCTGGGGTTCAGCCTGCAGCGGTAGGTCGGCCGCCGCAGTGCAGGAGCCCGGCGCGCCGGGGCGGTGCCGGTGGCGGCCGGGGAAAGTCGGGTGACTCCACCCAGGGCTCCGGTGACACTGGCGGCATGACCGCTGCTGCACTGCCTCCGTTGCTCCGGCCGCGTGCCCTGCGGCCCGGGGATCTCGTCGTCATCGCCGCGCTGTCCGGTCCGCTGCCGCCCGCTCACGAGCCCCATGTGGAGCGGGCGGTGGTCGTGCTGGAGCGGATGGGGTTCCGGGTGCGTCGGGCTCCGCTCCTCGAAGCAGGGCGGTGCCACTGGTGGAGCGCGGCCACGCCGGCGGAGATCGCCGGGGAACTCAACGGTCTGCTGCGTGATCCCGAGGTGCGGGCGATCGTCGCGAGTGACGGCGGCCAGACGGCGCTCGGCTACCTCGACCTGATCGACGTCGAGGCGATCAAGGCCGACCCCAAGCCGATCCTCGGCTACAGCGACATCTCACTGCTGCACCTGGTGCTTCATGCGCGCACGGGACTGGTCGGGTTCCACGCCGACATGGCCGTGCCCGGCTTCGGCGGGAACTGGCAGACCGCGCCGGTGGCGCGCCAGGTCGAACTGGAGAGGCTCTACGCCGGGTTGCTGACCGGCACCGAGCCGATCGGTGCGCTGCCGGCCAGTCCGTCGTGGGAGTGCTGGCGCCCCGGCCGGGTCGAAGGTCGGCTGATCGGCGGGGTGATCAACCGCATCGTGCTGGCGCAGGCGACGCCGTTCGCGCTGCCGCTCGAACGGTTCGACGGTGCGGTGCTGTTCTGGGAGGAGATGGGCGGCCTGGCCTCGTACGTGTGGAGCTACCTGCAGGTGATGCGGCACTGCGGCATCCTCGATCGGATCTCCGGCATGGTGGTGGGCGTTCCGCGGGAGATCGGTGGACTCGAGCCCGGTGCCTCCCCGACCCTGGCCGAGATCGTCCTCGACGTCCTCGGCGACCGCGACATCCCGGTGCTGGGCAACGTCGAGTTCGGGCATGCCGGCCCGAACCTGCCGCTGCCGGTCGGCATCCGCGTCGGCCTCGATGCGCGGCAACGGACGCTGTCGCTGCTCGAACCGGCGGTGGCGCCGCACCCGACGACCGGTCCGGCCGGCGGGGCACCGTGAGGACGGCGCCCCGCAAGCGGACCCTGACATGCCGTCAGCCGCCGGCTCGCCAGCCCCTGCCGGCTACCCCGTCAGCAGGGCGAGCCGCTGCGCGTCCTCGGTGTCGGGTTCCGCGCTGTAGACCATGATGCGCAGGTCGCTGCCCGCCACGGTGAGCAGGTCGCAGTCCAGAGTCAGGGCGCCCACCTGCGGGTGCTCGATCCGTGGGTGCTCGATGACCTCGGCCGCGGCCCGCAGCTGGGCGGCGGTGCCGCGGTCCCACAGTTCGGCGAACCGCTCGCTGCCGGCGACCAGTTCGGCGACCAGGCGGTGCAGCCGCCGGTCGTCGGGGTAGCGGGCGGCGGTCGCGCGCAGGTCGGCGACCACCGCGCTCTCGTAGGCCCGCCGGGACTCGGGCGTGTGCCGGACCCGGCCGCTCCGGCCGAGGAAGTGCCGCCAGACGCCGTTGCGTTCGTTGCCGGACCGACCGGCGGCCTCGCCCATCAGCGCCGCGTAGGGCGCGGTGGCCACCAGCAGGGTCCAGCAGGCGTCGTAGACCGCCACGGGGGTGCCGGTGAGCCGGTCCAGCAGCCGCTGGACGCTCGGGGTGAGGTACGTGGGGACCATGTCCGGGCCGGGCAACGGCACTCCGGCCAGCCGGAACAGCTGGAGGCGCTCGGCTCCCGACAACCGCAGGGCTCTGGCCAGCGCCTCCACGATCAGTGCCGACGGGTGGCGCGCGCGGCCCTGTTCGAGCCGGGCGACGTAGTCGACCGAGGTGCCGGCCAGCAGGGCCAGTTCCTCGCGCCGCAAACCTTGTTCGTGATCCTGCTCGCAGGTGGGCAACCCCGCGGCCGCCGGTGTGACCCGGTCGCGCCAACGGCGAACCGCCTGCCCGAAATCCGACCTCGCCATACCCACCAGTGTGCACCCGCCGGGCGGAGTACCTTTCCGGTACCGGGTAGTTGGAGGAGGACCGCGGCCGAAACCGCAGCCCAAGCGGTACACCATTCGCAGACGGAATTCTTGGGGACATGACGACAACACTGATCACCGGGGCCAACAAGGGCCTCGGCTTCGAGACCGCCCGCCGCCTGATCGCGGCGGGTCACACCGTGTACGTCGGCTCGCGGGACCTCGAACGCGGCCGCCGCGCCGCCGAGGAGTTGGGGGCGCGGCTGGTGCAACTCGACGTCACCGACGACGCCTCGGTCACCGCCGCGGCGCAACTGATCGAGGCCGACGGCGGCCTGGACGTGCTGGTCAACAACGCCGGTGTCGACAACCCGGTCGGCGCCGCGGACCTGACCGCCGAGCTGATGCGCCCGCTCTTCGAGACCAACCTCTTCGGCCTGGTCCGGGTCACCCACGCCTTCCTGCCGATGCTCCGGCGCTCCGCCGCCCCCGTGGTGGTGAACGTGAGCAGCGGCCTGGCCTCGCTGACCCGGGCCACCGACCCGGACCACCCGGTCTACGTGTACCAGGGTGTCGCCTACCCCGCCGCCAAGGTGGCGGTCAACATGGTGACGGTCCAGTACGCGAAGGCGTTCCCGGAGATGCGGATCAACACGGTCGAGCCCGGCTTCACCGCCACCGACATCAACGGGAACACCGGCACCAGGACGGTGGAGGAGGGCGCCGAGATCATCGTCCGTATGGCCCAGCTGGGCCCCGACGGCCCGACCGGCTGCTACTTCGACTCCGACGGCCCGGTCCCCTGGTGACCTATCCGTCCTGACCCTTCCGCGCCGGGTTCCGCACCCGGCTCCACCCCCGACTCGCCCCCGCCGGTCCGCAGCGACCGGCGGGGGCTTCGTCGTCACCCCTCCTCCGCGTCACTCCTCCTCGTCACTCCTCCGCGGGGCCGCCGGCCCGGGTGCGGCGGGCGTAGGCGCGGGCGGCGCGGGCGCGGTCGCCGCAGCGCACCGAGCACCAGTGGCGCCGGGCGTGGGTGCGCAGCAGGAAGCGCCGGCAGGGGGTGGAGGAGCAGGCGGCGAGCTGGTCGGCGTCGGGGCCGGTGAGCAGGTCGGCGGCGTCGGCGGCGAGGACGGCCAGGACGTGGTCGACCAGCCGGTCGAGGGGGTGCACCTGGATGCGGTGCAGGCCGAGGGCGGGGTCCCAGCCGAGCAGGGCGGCCGCGGGCGCGCCGGCGAGGGCCTCGTTGACGGCGCGCAGGGCCGGCTCGGGCGCGGGTTCGCCCTGGACGCGGGCGGCGAACAGCTCGCGCAGCCGGTCCCGCAGGGTGCGCAGCCGGACGGTGCACGGTTCGTACACCTGGGCGTCGGCCGGGATCAGGTCGTGCTCGGCCAGCCAACGTGCCGCCGCCGCGGGGGAGTCGAGCAGCTCCTGGGACCGGCCGCCGGGCAGCTGCAGCGTGGTGTTGACGAAGTCGAGGGCACGGTACTGCTCCGCGCCGGGGGCGGGCGGCAGGGGGGCGGGGCCGGGGTCGCCGGTCGCGGTCTCCTTCATGGGCCTCATGGTAAGCCTTGCGCTTCTCCGTGAGAGTCGCTTAGCCTCCTCTCACGGGAAACACCTCCACTAAACGTGATGATCTGAGGACACGATGGCCGAGACCAGCACGCCCACTGCGCAGCAGCCCCCCGTCAGCGTCTTCGGCGGCCCGACCGCCCTGATCGAGTACGGCGGCCTGCGCTTCCTGACCGACCCCGCGCTCGACGCCCCGGGCGAGTACCCCATCGGCAACGGCCGGGTGCTCACCAAGACCGCTCCCGCCGCCGTCGAGCCCGCCGCGCTGCTCCCGCTCGACGTGGTCCTGCTCTCCCACGACGAGCACCCCGACAACCTGGACCACTCGGGCCGCGCCCTGCTGGCCGACGTCCCGCTGGTGCTGACCACGCCGGGCGGCGCGGGCCGGCTCGGCGGCACCGCCCGGGGCCTGGCCCCCTGGGAGTCGATCGCACTGCCCCGCCCCGACGGCGGCACCCTGACCGTGACCGCCACGCCCGCCCAGCACGGCCCCGAGGGCTGCGAGCCGGTCACCGGGGAGGTGGTCGGCTTCGTGCTCACCGGCGCCGACCTGCCCACCGTCTACGTCAGCGGCGACAACGCCTCGCTGGACGTGGTGCGCGAGGTCGCCGGCCGCTTCGGGCCGGTGGACACCGCCGTGCTCTTCGCCGGCGCCGCCCGCACCGTGCTGTTCGACGGTGCGCTGCTCACCCTGGACAGCGCGCAGGCCGCCGAGGCCGCCGCCATCCTCGGCGCCCGCCGGGTGGTCCCCGTCCACTTCGACAGCTGGGGTCACTTCACCGAGGGGCGCACCGAACTGGCGGCGGCCTTCACCGCCGCCGGCCTGCGCGACCGGTTGGAGCTGGTGGCGGACTGAGCTCGCGGCCGGGGATCCGGCCCGCCCGGCGGCAGGGCGCCGCGGGCGCTCAGCGGTCCGGGCACCAGTCGGCCACCAGGCGGGTCCGCCCGTCGGCCGCGGTGACCGGACGCCAGCGGGCGTGCAGGCGCGAGGGCGCGTCGGCGGGGGTCGGCTCCGCGGGGATCGGGGCGGCGATGGCGTGCAGCACCGGGCTGTCGAGCGGGCTCGCGGCCAGCCGGGCGGCGACGCGGGCGAGCGGCGCGCGCAGTGAGCCGCCCCGGCGACCGGGGAGGGGGACCACGGCGTGGAATGCATCGAAGACTGACATCCGGCTCACCTCCAGGCGGGCCCGCGGAACGTGCGGGTATCGGCCCAGCCTGCCCCACCCGGTCGGCCGGTTGAAGGCGCTTGACGGGTTGCTGACGAGTCGCTGACGGTTTGCCAACACCAGTCGCCCCAGGGCCGCTTGGGCGCCTCGCCCGCCGTCCTCCGGGGAGCCGCGCGGCCGCCCCGTAGCCGGTGCCGCGCCCCCGCCGGATCTTACGGAACGCGAACGGTCACCCCGCCCACCGGCCGCGACCCCGCCGCCTCTCGTATCCTCGGCCGGGTGAACGAGAGCTCCAGCACCGGTGGGCCAGCGCGGCCGGGGCGCATCCTGGTGATCGACGACGACCCGACGGTGGCGGAGGTGGTCGCCGGCTACCTCACCCGCGCCGGCTACCACGTGGACCGGGCCGCCGACGGCAACCACGGCCTGGCACTGGCCCGCGCCCACCGCCCCGACCTGCTGGTCCTGGACCTGATGCTCCCCGGCATAGACGGCCTGGAGGTGCTGCGCAGGCTGCGCGGTGCCACCGCGGGCGGCGCCGAGCTGCCGGTGGTGATGCTCACCGCCAAGGGCGACGAGGCGGACCGGATCCTCGGGCTGGAGCTGGGCGCGGACGACTACGTCACCAAGCCGTTCAGCCCGCGCGAGCTCGTGCTGCGGGTCCAGTCCGTGCTCCGCCGCTCCCGGGCCGCCGCACCCGCCGAGTCCGGCGGCCCGGCCGGCGGCCTGCTGCGCTCCGGCGACCTGGTGCTCGACCCGCGGGCCCGCCGCGCCCACCGGGCCGGGCACGAAGTCCAGCTCACGCTGCGCGAGTTCGACCTGCTGGCGTTCTTCCTGCGGAACCCGGGCGCGGTGCTGTCCCGGCAGGAGCTGATGGCCCAGGTCTGGGGCTGGGACTTCGGCGAC
Source organism: Kitasatospora sp. LaBMicrA B282 (assembly GCF_050325825.1). Lineage (NCBI taxonomy): Bacteria > Bacillati > Actinomycetota > Actinomycetes > Kitasatosporales > Streptomycetaceae > Kitasatospora > Kitasatospora sp. LaBMicrA B282. The sequence goes on along the minus strand of NZ_JBNQTI010000001.1, from coordinate 45,325 downwards.
CTGTCCACCGTCACCGTGCACGTCCGCCGGCTGCGGGAGAAGGTCGAGGCCGACCCAGCGGCACCAGTGCTGATCACCACCGTCTGGGGCGTCGGCTACCGCTACGACCCGCCCGCCGCCGGGCCGGCGGAGCCCGAACGGCCCGCGCACCCGTCACAGCCTGCGCACCTCGAACAGCCCGCGCACCCCGAACGGCCTGCGCGCCCCGGACAGAACGGCGGCCCGACCCCGTGAAGGACCTGCTGCAGATCGCCCTGATGGCCGCGCTCGGCGCGGGCGGCGCCGGCCTGCTCGGCTGGGCGGCCGTCCGCTGGCTGCGCCGGCGCTCCTTCGCGCTCGCGCTGTTCTGCGTCGCGGTGGTCACCGTGCTCGCGGTCACCTCCGGGACCGTCGCCGTCGCCCAGGCGATGTTCCTGTCCGGGCACGACCTCGGCGTGGTGATCACCGTGCTCTGCATGGCCTCGGTGGTCTCGCTGGTGACCGCCGCGCTGCTGGGCCGCCAGGTGGTGACCGGCAGCCGGGCACTGACCGCGGCCGCCCGGACCGTCGGCAGCGACACCGGGTTCACCGCGCCCGACCGTCCGCTCGGCCGGGAGCTGGCCCAGCTCAGCCAGGAGCTCGCCGCCACCAGCGCCCGGCTCGCCGAGTCCCGCTCCCGCGAGAAGGCGCTGGAGAGCTCGCGCCGCGAACTGGTCGCCTGGATCTCGCACGACCTGCGCACCCCGCTGGCCGGACTGCGCGCCATGGCGGAGGCGCTGGAGGACGGGGTCGCCGAGCATCCGGACCGCTACCTGCAGCGGATCCGCACCGAGGTCGAGCGGCTCACCGGCATGGTGGACGACCTCTTCGAGCTCTCCCGGATCCAGGCCGGCGCGCTCTGCCTCTCGCTCTCCCGGGTCTCCGTCTACGACCTGGTGGACGACGCGCTGGCCGGCGCGTACCCGTTGGCCCGGCAGCGCGGGGTCCGACTGGAAGGCCAGTGGGTCGCCGCCGAGCCGGTCGAGGTGGACAGTAGGGAGATCACCCGGGTGCTGGGCAACCTGCTGGTCAACGCGATCCGGGCGACCCCGGCGGACGGTGTGGTGGCGGTCTCCGCCCGCCGCGAGGCGGACGAGGTGGTGCTCGCGGTCACCGACGGCTGCGGCGGCATCCCGGAGCAGGACCTGCCGCGGGTCTTCGAGACCGGATGGCGGGCCGGCACCGCCCGCACCCCGCGCCCGGCCGACCCGTGGGGGCGCCGCGAGGGGCCCGAGGGCGGTGACACCGGGGCCGGGCTCGGCCTGGCGATCGTCCGCGGCATCGTCGAGGCCCACGCCGGCCGCGCCTGGGTGCGCAACGTCGTCGGGGGCTGCTGCTTCGAGATCGCGTTGCCCGTCGCACCGGCCTGAGCGGGAGACTCCGACCCCCGTCGGCTTCCGCGCGGCTGGTCAGGTCTGCGGCGCGGCTGGTCAGGCCTGCGCCTCGGCCGCCTGCTGGATGGCCGTGGTGCAGCGGGCCAGCAGGCTGCGCAGCTGGTCGCGCTCGTCCGCGGTCAGCTCGTCGGCGATGGCCTGCTCGATCGCCGAGGCGCGGGCGTCGGCGAGCTCCAGTGCGGTGCGGCCCTGCTCGGTGAGCCGGGTTTCGAGGACGTTGCCGTGCCAGGGGTGCGGCGCGCGTTCGACCAGTCCGCGGTCGGTGAGGTTCTTCAGCACCACGGCCATCGCCTGCGGCGTGACGTTGCAGACCCGGGCGAGCGCGGCGCCGCTGATGCCGGAGCTCTCGGCGAGCACGAGGAGCGCGGCGTACTGCGGCACGGTGAGTCCGGCGGGGTCGACCGCCGACCGCTTGGCCGCCATCAACTCCTGCTCGGTGCGGCGGATGTCGACGCCGAGTCGTTCAGTGCGCGGCATTCCCATGGCGTGATCCTACAAGCCCGGCAGCAGCGACAGGTCGGTTGACCGTCGTCAAGGTATTGATGATAGTCGGGTTGATGATCATACTGGTGAGCCATGCAGATACCGCAGCTACTCGACCGCCCGCACGCCCGGCTCGCCTACCAGAGCACCGGGAGCGGGCCGCTCGCCGTCTACGCCCACGGCGCGATCTCCAGCCGCGACCACGAAGAGCGGATGGGCTTCTTCGACTGGAGTCCGGTCGCCGCCGCGGGCCGCCGCCTGGTCCGGTACGACGCCCGTGGTCACGGCCGCTCCACGGGCCGCCCGGTCGCCGCGGACTACGCGTACCCGAAGCTCGGCGAGGACCTGCTGGCCCTCTGCGAGCACCTCGCACCGGCGGGCCCGGTCGCCGGCCTGGGCAGCTCGATGGGTGCGGCGACCCTGCTCTGGGCGGCGCTGCAGGAGCCGCAGCGCTTCGACCGGCTGGTGCTGGTGATCCCCGCCGTGGCCTGGCAGGCGCGGGAGAGCCGGCGGGCGGGGCTGCGGGCCGCGGCCGAGCTGGTCGAGCGGGAGGGGAAGGCGGCCTTCGTCGCCGCGGTGCGCCGAGGCGGCCCGCCGCCGGTGCTGGCCGGGGTCCCCGACTACCCGCCGGAGTTCGACGTCACCGAGTCGCTGCTGCCGACCGTCCTGCGCGCCACCGCGGCCGCCGACCTGCCCGACCCGGCGGCGCTGCGCGGTCTGTCCCAGCCCACCCTGATCCTGGCCTGGGACACCGACCCGGCCCATCCGGTGGAGACCGCCGAAGCCCTGGCGGAGCTGCTCCCCGTCGCCCGGCTGCACGTCTCGCGCGACCTGGCCGACATCCGCACCTGGGGCTCGCGCGCCGCCGCCTTCCTCACGGAGTGAGGACCGGAAACCCCGCCGAGGCCGGCGTCGCTGCCGCGGCCCGCACCGGCCGTGGCCCACACTGACGCCGTGGCCCGCGCCGGCTCGGGTCACGGCATCGGCGGCGCCGCCGGGTCCGGCACGATCAGCTCGGGCCCGTTGTTGCGCACGTTGTTGACCGCCAGGCCCACCGGCACCGCGGCCAGCCGGCCGTCGGCGGGCTGGTGCAGCAGGGCGCGCAGGCTGTCGGGGTCGGTGTGGGCGGGGTCGAGCCAGCCGTCCACGTCGGCCGGCGCGAGGGCGAGCGGCATCCGCGGGTGCACCCGGCCGGCCACGTCGGTGGCCTCGGTGGTCAGGATGGTGCAGGTGGTCCACCAGGCGGCCGGGTCCTCGCGGTCCCGGCCCGGGTCGCGCCAGAACTCGTACAGACCCGCCAGCCACATCTTCTGCGCCGGGTCCTCCGGGCGGATGAAGTAGGGCTGCTTGCGGGCCTTCCCGCCGGTCTGCTCGGCCGTCAGCTGCGCCCACTCGTAGAAGCCGTCGGCCGGCAGCAGGCACCGGCGGGCGGCGAACGCCTTGCGGTAGGCGGGCTTCTCGTGCACGGTCTCGACCCGGGCGTTGATCATCCGGGACCCGACGGACGGGTCCTTCGCCCAGGACGGCACCAGACCCCACCGCAGGGCGCGCAGCTGCCGCTCCACCTCCCCGGTCTCCTTGTCCAGCCGCTCCAGCACCGCCCAGACGTTCGCCGTCGGCGCCACGTTGTAGTCCGGGGCGAGGGTCACGGCCGGATCCCAGCGGGTGACCGACAACTCGGCGACCAGGTCCTGCGGACTGCTGGTGGACACGAACCGGCCGCACACACGCCGCTCCTCCCGCCGGCCGCGCCGGCACGCTCGGGTGCCGTCCCGCGGCCCGCGGGGGCGTGGGGCGGCCTGCTCGCTCCCCACCCTCGCACAACCGGTCGCACCGGTGGCACGACACCCCAGCCGTCACCGCGGCCCCACCGCGACCGGCCCGCGGCCTGAGCTCACGTCAGGCCGCGGGTGTGACGTGAGCTCAGCTCGCCGCCGCCTCGGCCTGCCGGCGCAGCAGCTTCTTGTCCGGCTTGCCCGCGTCGGTCAGCGGCAGCGCGTCGGTCAGGGTGATCCGGGCCGGCTCGTACATCGCGCCGCGCTCCTGGCGCACCAGCTCGCGCAGCTCCCGCTCGTCCGGGGTGCTGCCCGGGGCGACCACCACGACCGCGTGCACCTGCTCCATCCGGTCGGCGTCGGGCACCCCGAAGACGGCGCTCTGCAGCACCTGCGGGTGGGTGTTGAGGACCTCCTCCAGTTCGGTGGTGTAGACGTGGCCGCCGACCACGATGATCATGTCCTTCAGTCGGTCGACCACGGTGAGGTACCCCTCCGCGTCGAGCCGCCCGAGGTCGCCCGTGTGCAGCCAGCCGTCGCGCAGCACCTCCGCGGTCAGCTCGGGCTGCTTCCAGTAGCCCTGCATCACGCTGGCCGCGCGCACGCAGATCTCGCCGAGCTCGCCGGTCGGCAGCGCCCGGCCCTCGGGGTCGCGGATCTCCACCTCCACGTCGGCCAGCACCTTGCCCGCCGAGCGCAGCCGGTCGGGGCGCTCGGGGTCGTGGTCCTCGACGGACAGCGTGCTGATCGCACCGGCCTCGTTCTGGCCGTAGGCCTGGAAGAGCACCGGGCCGAACCGGCGCACGGCCTCGGCCAGTCGGGTGGGGGAGGCCGGGCAGCCGCCGTAGAACAGGTTGCGCAGGCTGGAGGTGTCGGCGGTGGCCGCGGCCGGGTGGTCGAGCAACTGGTAGAGCAGCGGCGGCAGCACGAAGACCCGGGTGATCCGCTCCCGCTCGACGGCGGCGAGCACCTCGGTGGCATCGAAGTCGTCGAGCAGCACGACCGTGCCGTTGCCGGCCAGGGTGTGGTCGGCCAGGTGACCGGCGGCGTGCGCCAGGGTGGTGCAGGCCAACTGCCGCTCCGGCGCGTCGGAGAGCTCCAGCGCGTTGCGGAAGGCGACGCCCTGGGCGAAGGTGCTGCAGATGCCCTTCGGGTGGCCGGTGGTGCCGCCGGTGTGGCGGATGCTGCTGATGTCCTCGGGCCGGGCGAGGCTCGCCAGCGGCTCGGCCGACTGGTCGGCGGCCAGCGCCAACAGGTCGTCACCGACCTTCGCCTCGCCGAGCACCAGGACGTCGGAGATGGGCGCGAGCGCGACCAGGTCGGCGGCGCGCTGGGCCAGGCGCGGGTCCACGACCAGCGCGGTGGTCTCCACGTCCCGGACGATGGCGGCCTGCACCTCCACCGAGAGCTTGTTGTAGAGGTGGTTGATCGTGCAGCCGAGCAGGTTGGCCGCGTACCGGGCGGCGATCGTGCCGGGCAGGTTGCCGCTCAGCAGGGTGACGGTGCTTCCGCGCCCCAGTCCCCGGGCGCGCAGCGCCCGGGCCATCCGGTACACCAGGTCGCGCAGCTCCGCCGCGGTGATCCGCTGGTCCTCGTGGACCACCGCCTCCCGTTCGGGGTGCTGCGCGAGGGCGTCGAGGATCTCCTCCACGTACGTCTGGAACTGCTGGGTTTCGCCGGGCATGACGGCAGGTCCCTTCTGCGGCCGGCGCGTCCCCCTCGCCTGCCGGCCGTCGTCAAGTTCGGTGGTGGCGAACAATGGTGACGGTTCGCCAGATCGAGGCGGGAGCCGGTCCGGGCTCTCGTCGCACTGGCTGGTTGCTCAGGGCAACCATACGTACAGAAATCGTATCTGTACACAAGATCGTGCGACTGAGTGACCGTCCGGTGACCCCGGGTGGGCGGTTTTCGGCCATCTCGCGAGAGCGGTGCGGGTGTGTCGAGCGGTGCGGGTGCGTCGGGGGTCAGTGGGCGACGGGGTTGCGCAGCAGGAGGTCGAGGCGGTCCAGGATCCAGGACCAGGACTCCTGCGGGCCGGGCGCGCTGTGGTCGAAGCTGCCGGCGAGCTCCAGGCTGACGTAGCCGTGGAAGACGCTGCCGAGCAGTCGCACCGCGTGGGTCTGCTGCTCCTCCGTCAGGTCGTAGCCGTGCAGGATCGCCCGCATCATCGCGCTGTGCCGGAAGGCGGCGCTGTCCGCGGCGGTCTCCGGGTCGAGCGGGAAGCGGGTGGCGGCGTAGCGGCCGGGGTGTTCGCGGGCGTAGTCGCGGCAGACGTTCCCGTAGGCGGCCAGGGCGTCCTTGCCGGCCCGGCCGACCATCGCCGCGGCGGCCCGGTCGGCGAGTTCGGCCAGTGCGAACAGGGCGATCCCGGTGCGCAGGTCCTGGGCGTTCCTGATGTGCGAGTAGAGGCTCGCGACCTTGACGTCCAGGCGTCGGGCGAGCTCGGACGGGGTCACCTGGTCGAACCCGATCTCGTCGGCGAGGTCGGCTCCGGCGCGGACCACCCGGTCCGTGGTCAGTCCGGCGCGTGGGTATGCCATGAGGTCTCCTCCAGTTGTCTACTCACATTATGCATTTGCCTAAAGCTTTTAGGCAATCTACCGTGGCGTTCATGAAGCCACTGACCGAACAACAGATCCGCGCCGCCTTCGTGAACTGCACCAAGGGCGAGGCCGGCCGCCTCTCCGTCCCGCGCGACCTGGCCGAACGGCCCTGGGACGACCTGGACTTCCTCGGCTGGCGCGACCCCCAGGCCCCCGACCGGGCGTACCTGGTGGCCGAGCTCGACGGGGCGCCCAAGGCCATCGCCCTGCGCGGCACCAGCGGCCACCTGCGACAGGCGCGGCGCAGCATCTGCTCGATCTGCGTGACCACCCACACGGCCGGCGTCGGCCTGATGGTCGCGCCGAAGGCCGGCAAGGCGGGCAAGCAGGGCAACTCGGTGGGCCTCTACCTCTGCAGCGACCTCGCCTGCTCGCTCTACCTGCGCGGCAAGAAGGACGCGGGCGCGGGCGGCCGGCTGCACGAGTCGCTCACCCTGGAGGAGAAGATCGAGCGGACCGTGCGGAACCTGGCCGCGTTCGTCGCCAAGGTGACCGCGGTCTGAGCCCGGGTGCCGCCGATCGGCAGCACCCGGGCCTGGCGCGGCTGTTCACCGCCGCCTTGGTTCGCATCCCGGGGGAGATCCGGTATCACCCAGACCAGGGGAGATCCGGTGTCACCCACCGAGGAAGGAGGCGATGAACCCGTTCAGATCCGCCAGCGCCGCCGACAGGTTGGTACTGCTCAGCTGGCTGCCGAGCGAGCCGGTGGCCAGGAAGTAGCCGAGCGTCGCCTGGCAGTTCTGCGCGGACGTCGGCGAGGGCGAGGCCGCCGCCGCAGGCGAGAGCGACGTCAACGGGGACTCGGACGCGGTCGACGGTGGGGTCAGTGACGAGGGCGACGTGACCGGCGAGGACGGCGAGGTCGACGAGGCCGAGGACGTCGGCGAGGTCAACGGCGACGGCGTGGTCGTCGAGGCCGACGGCGAGGCCGAGGGCGACTGACCGGGCTTGGGCAGCGCGCAGCTGATCTCCTGGGCCGGTCCGCCCGGGCCCTGGAAGGTCACCAGCGACACGATCGGGTTGGGCTGCCCGCTCGTGGGGGCCTGCTGGCTGGCGGCCAGGTTCGGCTCGTGGACGCCCACCGGCACGCCGACCACGGTGACGTACAGGCCCGGTGTGTTGGTCGGCACCACGTGCAGCACATCCCCGGACTGGTGGGGCTGCGCGGTGCAGGTGTTCGGCGGGGCACCCCCGCCCGGCGTCGTGGCCTGCGGGATGAACGGGCAGGCCAGGTCGATGTTGGTCTGCGCACCGCCACTGTTGAACACGGCGTGCACCAGGGAGGTGTACTGCGCGCTCAGCGGGTCGGTGCTGTTGGCGCCGGGGTGGACGTAGGCCTGCTCGCCGCCGTCGGCGCTGAACGAGACCACGTCGCAGGCCCAGCCGCTCGGCGCGACCAGGTACTGCGCGTCACCCGGGTAGCTGGCGCCGTAGACCGTCACCGACGGCGGCAGGGTGACCCCGTTGGGTACCGGCACGCTGCCCGCCACGGGCTTCAGCGACGGCGACGGTGACGGTGCACCGGGCGCGAGCGGCTCGGCCGGACAGGCCTGGACGGGCACCGTGCGGGTGCTCGAGCTCGACGGCGGCGCGGCGCCGCCCGCCGCGAAGGCCGCCTGCCCGCTCCCGGCCACGGCCGCCACCAGCGCGGTCGCCGCCAGCAGGACCCCGGCCCGCCGGCTCCCTGAGGTCCCCCTCGGATTCCCCCGTGGCGTTCGCGGTGAAGTCCCCCGTGAACCGGTCGTGCAGCGCATGGCTCCCACCTTTCCCGGGGGCGCGGCAGGCGGTGTTCGGCCAACGGAGCCTGTCGGAGCCCCCCTTGGGATCGCAGCCGGCTCACCCGCCCGTGCCTGGGCCGCGTATCGGGCAGCGAGGGGATCGGCACGAGGGCGGCACACCGGCAGCCGTCATAACGCCAGCGTAGGTCCACCGGCACCCCTCCCGCGCGCGGGCGGCCGCGGCCGCCCGCAGCTGCCGCACCCGCCCGTCCGTCCGGCGCCGGTCCGGGTGAGGGCCTGATGGGGACCCGACGGGAGCCGACGAGCGATCAGCCGACCAACTCCTGGTCGTACTTGGCCAGGATCGACTCCATCAGCGCCCGGTCCGGCCGGCCGTCCGCGGCCAGCCGCATCGCCTCGACGAAGAACTGCTCGAAGCCGGCCGGCGACAGCACCACCAGCATCGTGCCCGGCGTCTCGCCGATGGCGGTGAAGGCGTGCGGGTGGGTGCGCGGCACGTGGCAGAACCCGCCCGGGCCGAGCTCGGCGACCCGGTCCCCGCAGCGGAACCGGAAGCGGCCGGCCACCACCTGGAAGGTCTCGTCGTGGCCCCGGTGCAGGTGCGGCGGGGCGCCCTCGCCGGGCTGGAAGGTGGACTCCAGGACGGCCAGCGAGCCACCGGTCCGCTCGCCGCCGAGCTTGATCAGGTACGGGCCCGCCAGCTGTCCCGGGCCGCCCTCGCCCGGGCCGAGCAGCACGGCTTCGCGCCGGGCGGCGGCCGGGGCATCCGGTCCCGTGGTCTGGTCAGCCATCGAGGAACGCCTCCCGGTTGCGCGTCGCCCAGCTGCGGAACGAGGTCGCCGGCCGTCCGGTGAGCTGCGCCACCGCCGGGGTGACCCGGGCCCCGAAGTCCTCCAGCGAGGCGGCCCGCAGCGCCATCACCGCGTCGGCCATCACCGGCGCCAGCCCGTGCTCCAGGAGCGCCTCGCGCGCGACCTCGGGGGAGATCGCGACGTAGGTCAGCGGCAGCGCCAGCACCTCGGCCAGGATCGTGACCAGCTCGCCGGGGGAGTGCGCCTGCGGCCCGGTGAGCAGGTACTCCCGCCCGTGGTGGCCCGGCTCGGTCAGCACCCGGGCCGCGACGGCGGCGATGTCCGCGGGGTCGATCAGGGCCGCCCGGCCCGCGGCGAACGGTGCGTGGACGGTGCGCTCGCGGCGGATCGAGCCGGCCCAGGCCAGGGCGTTCGCCATGAAGCCCAGTGGGCGCAGCATCGTCCAGGCCACCCCGCTGTCCCGGACGGCCGCCTCGCCGGCCCGGTGCCAGCCGGCGATCGGATCGGTGGCTCCCGGGTCGCCGGCCCGGCCCGAGGAGAGCTTGACGATGCTCTCGACGCCGGCCCGGGCGGCCGCCCGGGCGAGGTTGGCGTCGTGCTCGGCGAGGCGCGGTCCGTCGGAGAGCAGGAACACCTGCCGCACGCCGCGGACCGCGCCGGGCAGGCTCTCCGGCACGCCGAGGTCCGCGTGGGCCACCTCGACCCCGGCCGGCAGGGCGGCCCGGTCGGGCCGGCGGCTGGTGGCGCGCACCGGTGCGCCGGCGGCGAGCAGGTGGTCCACGAGGGTGCGGCCGACCGTGCCGGTCGCCCCGGTCACCAGGATCATGACGGTTCTCCCTTCACAGCATCCGTTGCGACGGCGTCCGGCTGGACGGCGTCGTGCTTCGCCGCGCCGGACAGGCCGTCCAGCAGGGCGTCGTGCCAGCTCAGCTCGGCCCGCAGTCGGGCCAGGCAGTGCTCGAAGATCCACGGTTCGCGGCCGACCAGGTCCGGTCGGCCCGCCGCGTACTGCTCCTCGAAGGCGGCCAGCCGGTCGGCCACGGCCTGCCGGCGGGCGGCGACGGCCGCGGTCAGCTCCGCGTCGCCGAGGTCCGCGGAGCACTGCAGGGCCAGGTCGACCGGATCGGGCAGCAGCCGCACTGTGCGCAGCGCGCTGTCGCGCAGCGCGGTCAGCTCCTGCCGGCCGCGGTCGGTGATCGCGTAGACCGTGCGTTCCGGCGGGTTGCCCACCTTCTCGGTGCGCACCACCTCCACCAGGCCTTCCTCGGTCATCCGCCGCAGCACGCTGTACAGCGAACCGGGCTTGACGTCGGTCCACAGCTCGGTCCGGTCGAGTTGGGCGGCCTGCCTGATCTGGTAGCCGTGCATCGGGCCGCCGCGGGCCAGGGCGCCGAGCGCGAAGAGTCGAGAACTGGTCACCTGGCTAGTCAAACGCAACTATGGATGTCGGGTCAATAGTCAAACGCGACTACGAGGGCGAGTGGACCTTGATCGTGGCCGCGCGGGCTTCCTCTAGAGTTCTTCCGTGGCCGCGCCCGCCCGCGTTCCCCGCCCGGCGGCGCGTGCCGACCAGCCCACGGCCCGACCCAGGAGTGACCATGACCGACGCGGCGTCCATCGCCCTGCAGCAGGAGATCGCCCGGGACCTCCAGGTGAGTGACACCTTCGAGGCCGAGCAGGAGATCGAGCGCCGCGTGGCCTTCCTCGCCGAGCGGCTGACCACCACCGGCCTGCGCTCGCTGGTGCTCGGCATCAGCGGCGGGGTGGACTCCACCACCGCGGGTCGGCTCTGCCAGCTCGCCGTGGAGCGGGTCCGCGCCACCGGCGGGGAGGCGACCTTCTACGCGATGCGGCTGCCCTACGGCACCCAGGCCGACGAGCACGACGCCCAGCTGGCGCTCGGGTTCATCCGGGCCGACCAGGTGCTGACCGTGGACGTGAAGCCCGCCAGCGACGCCGCGCTGGCGGCCGCGCTGGCCGGTGGCACGGTCTTCCGCGACGCGGGTCGGCAGGACTTCGTGCACGGCAACATCAAGGCCCGCCAGCGCATGATCGCCCAGTACGCGGTGGCCGGCGCGCACGACGGTCTGGTGGTGGGCACCGACCACGCGGCCGAGGCGGTCTCCGGCTTCTTCACCAAGTTCGGCGACGGCGCTGCCGACGTGGTGCCGCTCACCGGCCTCACCAAGCGCCGGGTGCGGGCCGTCTCGGAGGCGCTGGGTGCGCCGGCCGAGCTGATCTGGAAGACGCCGACCGCGGACCTGGAGACGCTGAAGCCGGGCCTGCCGGACGAGGAGGCGCTCGGCGTCACGTACGACCAGATCGACGACTTCCTGGAGGGCAAGCCGGTCGACGAGGTGGCCTTCGAGGCCATCGTCAAGCGCTACCGGATGACCGAGCACAAGCGCCAGCTGCCGATCGCCCCCTGAGCCGCCGGGAGCCGGCCTCGCCCGCTCTGCCTGCTCTCCTGCTCCGCCCGACCGCGCCGGTCGACCTCCTGGTCGGCCGGCGCGCGCCGTTTCCGGGAGCTCCGCGAGGAGATGCGTACCGGAGCATGCTTGAAGAGCTGTTCATATGTTCCTGTATGGTGCCGACATGTCCGCCACCCTGATCGAGCGCCCCGCCCCCGGCCCGGCCGCCGCCGCGACCCTCGCCCCGCGCCGCCGCACCCGGGTGTTCGCGCTGCCCGAGGCCCGCTGGGCCGCCGCGGCCACGGCGCTCTTCCTGCTCGCCCTGCCGCTCCGGCTGACCGGCGCCCCCGCCTGGACCTGGGGGCCGCTCTACGCCCTCGCCTACGCCACCGGCGGCTGGGAGCCCGCCTGGGCCGGGCTGCAGGCGCTGCGCGAGAGGACCCTCGACGTCGACCTGCTGATGATCGTCGCCGCGCTGGGCGCCGCCGCGGTCGGGCAGCTGACGGACGGCGCGCTGCTGATCGTCATCTTCGCCACCTCCGGCGCCCTGGAGGCGCTGGCCACCGCCCGCACCGCCGACTCGGTGCGCGGCCTGCTCGACCTGGCCCCGGCCACCGCCACCCGACTGCTCGACGGGGGCACCGAGGAGAGCGTGCCCACCGGGCTGCTCGCCGTCGGCGACACCGTCCTGGTGCGCCCGGGCGAGCGGATCGGCGCCGACGGCCGGGTGCTCGACGGGACGAGCGAGGTCGACCAGGCCACCATCACCGGCGAGCCGCTGCCGGTCGCCAAGCAGGCCGGCGACGAGGTCTTCGCCGGCACCCTGAACGGCACCGGCGCGCTGCGGATCGAGGTCGACCGGGACGCCGCCGACTCGGTGATCGCCCGCATCGTGGCCATGGTCGAGGAGGCCGCCGGGACCAAGGCACCCACCCAGCTGTTCGTCGAGAAGGTGGAGCAGCGCTACTCGATCGGCATGGTGCTCGCGACGCTGGTGGTCTTCGCCGTGCCGCTGGCGTTCGGCGCGGCGTTCACCGGGTCGCTGCTGCGCGCGATGACCTTCATGATCGTGGCCTCGCCCTGCGCGGTGGTGCTGGCCACCATGCCGCCGCTGCTCTCCGCGATCGCCAACGCCGGGCGCCACGGCGTGCTGGTGAAGTCCGCGGTGGTGATGGAGCGGCTCGGCCAGGTCGACGCGGTGGCCCTGGACAAGACCGGCACCCTCACCGAGGGCACCCCGCGGGTCACCGACCTCCACCCGCTCCCCGGCGCCGCCCTGACCGAGGACGCCCTGCTCGCGCTGGCGGCCGCCGCCGAGCACCCCAGCGAGCACCCGCTGGCCCGCGCCGTGGTCGAGGCCGCCCGCACCCGCGGCCTGCCCCTGGCGCCGGCCGCGGACTTCGTCGCCACCCCCGGCGTCGGGGTGACCGCCACCGTCGACGGCCGCGCCGTCGCGGTCGGCGCCCCGGCCCGGCTGCTCCCCGGCGCCGCGCATGCCGTGCATCCCGCGCATGCCGCGGATCCCGCGGCCGAGTACGCCGCCGTGGTCGCCCGCGAGTTGGAGGAGGGCGGTCGGACCGCCGTGCTGGTCCGGGCGGACGGCCGACCGGTCGGCGTCCTCGGCATCGCCGACCGGCTGCGCCCGGACGCCGCCGCCACGGTGACCGCCCTCACCGCGCTCACCGGCTCGGCGCCGCTGCTGCTCACCGGCGACAACCCGCGCGCTGCCGCCCGCCTCGCCGCGGACGTCGGCATCACCGACGTCCGCGCCGGCCTGCTGCCGCAGGACAAGGTGGCAGCGGTCAGGGAGTACGAGGCGGCCGGGCGCAAGGTGCTGGTGATCGGGGACGGCGTGAACGACGCGCCCGCGCTGGCGGCCGCCCACGCCGGCATCGCCATGGGCCGGGCCGGCTCCGACCTCGCCCTGGAGACCGCGGATGCGGTGATCGTGCGCGACGAACTCGCCACCGTGCCCGCGGTGGTGGCCCTCTCCCGGCGGGCGCGCGGCTTTGTGGTGCAGAACCTGGCGATCGCCGCGCTCTTCATCTCCGGCCTGGTGGTCTGGGACCTGGTCGCCACCCTGCCGCTGCCGCTCGGCGTGCTCGGTCACGAGGGCTCGACGGTGCTGGTCGGCCTCAACGGCCTGCGGCTGCTGCGCGAGTCCGCCTGGAAGTAAGGACAAAACCCCAGGTAGCAATGGGTGCTTCGTATACCATATGGTCTAGACCATGGATTTCATGAAGCGTCCGGCCGACGACTGCGCGACGACGCCCGCCCACCACCGGCTGGGCCCGCTGACCCGGGTCGGCGGCCGGTGGCTGGTGGGTGACCACGAGGGTCCGGCCCACCTGGAGTTCACCGAGGTCGGGGTGGTGCCCTGGGCGGCGGACCGGCCGGGCGCGGTGCTGCTCTGGTCCCGGTTCATGCAGCTCGGACTGCACGTCACCCCCGACGCCTACACCGGGTCCAAGGGCTACGCCTTCCTCACCCTCGGCAAGGCCCCGCTCGGGCTGACCGGGCCGCACCTGGAGGCGATGGTCCGCCACCCGTACGAGTTCTGGACCGGCCGGTTCAGCCACCACCTGCGGCGCTACCGCCCCGCCGAGATCCGGCTCGCGGGCGAGCTGATCCAGCAGACCGTCAAGGCCGGGCAGGCGCAGCGCCTGGGGGAGCGCGACTGGCTGGACGGCGCTGGCCCCGCTCACGCCGCGCACCCAGGCGCGCGCCCGCCGGGCGGTCGCCGAGCTGGTGCAGGGGTGAGCGGGTGGCCGGCCGGGCGGTGCGGGAGCTGCCGCACCGCCCGGCCGGCCAACGGTCCGGCTCAGCGGATCAGTCGACGCTCCACTGCTGCAACGGCGAGGAACGGTCGGGCTGCTGGCTGAGCAGCGCGCCGTCACCGGTGCCGGCCGTGGTGAGCAGCAGGCCGGTGTGGACGTTGGTGAACGTGTAGGCACTGGAGGGCAGTCGGTCGGCCCTCCAGCGCTGGTTGTCGTTGCCGGTGCAGCCCCACTGGATCACGGCCGTGCCGGCCGCGGTGCCGCCGCCCTCGTCGTCCGCACAGAGCGTGGAGTAGGCGTTGGCGATGGTGTAGGAGCCGTCGGCCTGCCGGGTCAGGACCCAACTCTGGTTCTGGCCGCCGTTGATCGCCCAGCTGTCGAGCTGGATGCCCGCGGTGGTGGACCAGTTGGGGTCGTCCAGCGCCTCGCCGCCGGTCGACAGCACATGGCTGCCGCTGAGGTCCGGTGCGCCGCCGGCCGGGGTGAAGGTGACCAACTGCGCGGCGGCCGGGCGGGTGTCGCCGGTGCCGCCGGGGTTGTCCCAGTCGCGCTGCGGGGCGGTGGCCACCGGCTGGGTGCCGCCGGTGAGGCTGAGGGCCAGGTCGCTGTAGCGGTTGACCAGGCGGAACGCGCCGGTGGGGGTGGAGGGGCCGCTCTCCGCCGGGCTCTGCACCACGGTCTGGATCGACCACTGCTCGCCGACCGTGGCGCTGCCGCCCGGCGCCCGCAGGGTGGGTGCGGCGCCCCAGGCCCGTCCGGCGTTGCCCGTGGCGTCGACGCCGAGCAGGTACCCCGAGCCGGCGTTGGCGACGGTGTAGAAGCCGTCGCCGGTGGGGGTGAAGGTCCACTGCTGGTCCGGGCCGCCGGCGCCGGTGGTCGTGGTGGTCAGCGTGCCGCCGCCGCTCTGCGCGAGGTCCTGCCCGTTGCCGGCCGCGATCAGGTACGGCGTCCCGGCGTTCACCGGAGCGCTCGGCAGCGGGCCGGCGCTGGTGGGGGCGATGGTGACGTCGGCGTACTCGCCGTCGCTGGTGGCGCAGCTGATCCAGCAGTAGGAGCGGAAGGTCTTCCCGACCACGGTGGTGCCGGTCCGGCTGCCCGCGTCCACCAGCCAGCGGTACCAGGAGCTCTGCGGGCCGCCGGCGGTGCCGATGTCGGTCCACTGCTCGGTGGCCAGGTCGTCGGTGACGTAGTAGTGCTGGGGCTGGTTGGAGCCGGCCTCGTTCTCGGGGGTGCCGAGGTACTTGCCGAGGTAGGCGTCCCAGACCACGTTGAGCACCGAGAGCTGGGAGGGGGCCGGGATGGTCCCCGCGGCGATCTGGGCGCCGACCGTGCCGGGGTTGCCGGGGGAGTAGCCGTCGCCGGGGGCCAGGTAGCCGGTGCCCACGCCCTGCGCCGGGACCAGATCGCTCTCGGCGCCGCCGATGCCCGGGGTGGACCAGGAGCCGTCGTCCCACTTGGTCCACGAGCCGGCGGCCATCTTCTGCGCGATCGGGGCGCGGGCGACGTGCTCCTCGAACCCGCCCCAGCCGCCGTTCTTGTCGACCGCGCGGGAGAGGTAGAAGACGTAGAAGTAGCCGGAGCGGTAGTCGGTGAACAGGCGCGGGTCGCCGTCCCCGTAGGAGTAGGTCGAGGCGGGGAAGGTGCCGGTGTCGCCGCGCACGGTGCTGTAGGGGGTGGTGACGGCGTGGTCGACGATGGTCCAGGTGACGCCCTGGTCGCGGGAGACGGCGTAGTCGATCGCGTCGTAGTGCAGGCCGTCGCCGAACGGCTGCGGGGTGAACTCGTTGTGCACCAGGCCGTACCAGTCGCCGCTGTCCGGGTCGACCCAGACGCCGACCAGGTCGCAGTAGTTGCGCTCGGCGTAGCCGGAGCCGGCGGGTGCGTAGCTGGCGCTCAGGCCGGTGGGGCTGTTGTTGCAGCGCCAGGTGGTGTCGCCGTTGCCGTCCTGGGAGTTGGCCGGGTTCACCGCGGTGCTGATCGGGGCGAGGGTGGCGGTGTCGAAGTCCGCGCCGCTGTAGAACTGCCAGCTGCGGCCGTCGGTCGCGCCGTAGAGCGAGTGCGAGGACTGGTAGTAGAACTGCCCGTTGCTGTCGGTGTACCCGGCGGCCGGGGTGTCGTCGGCGTTGCCGAACGGGACGGGGGTGCCGGCGCTGAGGGTGTACCGGGCGGGCGGGGCCGCGCTGCCGCCCCAGACCTCGGTGGGCGAGGGGGTGCACGGGGCGAGTCCGACGCGGTCCCGGTCGGCCGGCGAAGTGCCCTGGACGGTCAGGCACTTGGCCGACTTGACGGCGTAGATCGTGCCGTCCGGGAACCAGCCGAACTGCTGGTTCGGTCGGGAGGTGCAGCTGTACAGCTCGAGCAGGGCGCCGGTGGCGTTCGAGCCGCCGGTGATGTCCAGGCACTTGCCGAAGACCGTGACGCTGCCGTCGGTGTGCCAGGTCCACTGCTGCTCGGGGGAGCCGTTGCAGCCGAGGAGTTGGACGGTGCTGCCGTCGGCGGTGCCGGCGCCGGCGTCGTCCAGGCACTCCTTGCCGATGGTGACGCTGCCGGCGGTGTCGGGGTGGGCGGCGGGAGTTCGGGCGGTGCCGGTTCGGGCGGTGCTGGTTCGGGTGGCGGCGGTGCGGATGGCCGGGGCGGCGGTGGCGGACGTACTGAGGGCGGGGGTGGCTGCGGCGGCCAGGGCCAGGACCGGCGCCAGCGAGGCCCGGACCAGCCGGGACGCTGTCCGTCTCATGGGGATCCTTCCGGTTGCGTGCTGCCGGTGAGGGGCGGCAGGCACGGACCGATGATTAGTTCCGCCAGAATCCGAACATATCGATGGTCATGTCAACCCCCGCGCACGGGATCCGTGCGGGAACCGCCTCCGCCGGGGTCGGCCGGCCTCGGCGATCGGCCTCGGTGATCGGTCCCGGCGGCCGGCCTCAGCGGTCGGCCGCGGCCATCGCGCGCACCGGATCCTGGTAGACCGCGTCGAGCGCCAGCAGCGCACCGCCGCGCACCGTGCCGGCCAGGCCGGTACTGGAGAGCACGATCTCGCAGCCACCCGCATCGGGCGCCATCACCCGCTCGTGCACCTGGGCGGTCACCCGGTCCAGCAGGAACTCGCCGAAGAAGGCGAAGTGCCCGCCCAGCACCACCAGTCGGGGGTTGAGGATGTCGGCGAGCAGCGCGACCCCGGGCGCCAGGTTGTCGGCGATCCGCCGCAGCGCCTCCAGGGTGCGCGGATCCCCGGCCTGCGCCCGCCCGCGCAGCTCGGCCAGCCGCCGCTCCAGGTCCACCAGCGGATCCCAGACCAGGTCGCCCGGGTCCGCCGCGTAGCGCAGCAGCGCGCCCCGCCCCACGGTGTTCTCCCAGCACCCGCGCCGCCCGCAGGCGCACTGCTGCTCGGAGGGGACCAGCGGCAGGTGGCCGACCTCGCCCGCGTAGCCGCCGGCCCCGCGCACCAGCTGCCCGCCCGCGATGATGCCGACGCCGACCCCGGTCTGCCCGGTGACGAAGACCAGGTCGCGCACGTCGGCGGCGGAGGCCAGCACGTACTCGGCCAGGGCGCCGAGCTTGGCGTCGTTCTCCAGGTGCAGCGGCGGCGCGCCTGGCCCGAGCCGCTCGCGCAGCGCGGCGACCGCGGGCACGTCGCGCCAGCCGATGTTGGAGGCGTAGGCGACGGTGCCGCTCGCCAGGTCGACGGCGCCCGGGGTGGCCAGGGTCACCCCGACCGCCCGGCCGCCGGTGCGGTGCAGCGCCTCGATGCCCTCGGCGACCAGCTGCGCGGTGGTGTCCAGGGTGGCGTCGGGGCCCGCGGCCCGGACGTCGAAGGGGATCCGCCGCTCCGCGGTGACCTCGCCCTTGAGGTTGAGCGCGAGCAGGCCGACGTAGTCCACGTTGATCTCGGCGCCGATGCCGTGCACTCCGCCGCCGTCGATCTCCACCGCCTGGCCCGGGCGGCCGACGGTGCCGCGGTCCCGCTCGGCCTCGCCCTCGCGGATCAGGCCGCCCTCCAGCAGTTCCGCGGTCAGGTTCGAGACGGTCGCCTTGGGCAGGCCGGTGTCCTCGGCGATCCGGGCCCGGGAGCGCGGTCCTTCGTCCCGCAGCAGCCGCAGCACCATGCCGAGGTTGGCCCGGCGGGACGAGGAGCGGTCCCGGGCGACGGCAGGGCCCGCCATCGCCAGTCTGCGGACTCCCGTCCCGTGGAGGGCTGGCTTCACCGCCGCTCCTCTCCCGTCCTGTCGTGCGTACGCCGATGTCCTCACCCTTGACTTTAGCAAGGTTGGTTCAAACAATAACCGAACGAATTCAGCGCTCCCCGCTTCCGGCCCTGCTCGGCCCTGCCCGGTCCTGCCCGGTCCTGCCTGGCCTGGCTCGGCCCCGCCCGGAAGCCCCCGGCACCACCCCCGGCACGAGGAGAGAGACGATGAAGGCACGACCCAGCACCCTGGCCGCGGCCCTGGCGGCCGTCACGGCGGCGGCCCTGGTGGCCGGTTGCTCGTCCGGCGGCGGCTCCTCGGCCACCAGCGGCGGTGCCGGCCCGGTGAAGCTGGACTTCTGGGGCTGGGCTCCGGGCTACGCCCAGTCGGTGGACCTGTTCGACAAGGCCCACCCGGACATCCAGGTCTCTTTCGACCAGACCGCCTCCGGCGCCAAGGGCGGCTACACCAAGATGCTCACCGCGGCCAAGGCCGGCAACGCCCCCTGCCTGGCCCAGGTCGGCTACGAGACCCTGCCGAGCTTCGCCGCCGCCGGCGCCCTCGACGACGTCAGCGCGTACACCGCCGACGCCAAGGGCCGGTTCGCCGACTGGACCTGGAACCAGGTCACCATCGGCGGCCGGACCTACGGCATCCCGGTCGACACCGCGCCGATGGCTCTGCTGTACCGCAAGGACCTGTTCGCCCGGTACGGCATCACCGCCCCGCCGCTCACCTGGGCCGACTACGCCGCCGACGCCGCCAAGGTGCACGCCGCCGACCCCACCGTCTACCTCGGCGACTTCGGCAACGACGCCTACGACTACGCGGGCCTGGCCTGGCAGGCCGGCGCCGGCTGGTTCGGCACCGCCGGCGACCAGTGGCAGGTCACCCTGGACAGCGGTGCCAACCAGAAGGTCGCCGGCTTCTGGCAGGACCTGCTGAACCGCAGGCTGCTGAAGACCGATCCCAGCTACGACCCCTCGCTGTACGCCGACATGACGGACGGCAAGATCCTCTCCGACGTCAACGCGGTCTGGGACGTCCCGATCCTCGCCAGCAGCGTCAAGGGCGGCGCCGGCCAGTGGGCGGTCGCCCCGATGCCGGTCTGGGACGCCGCCGCCCCGGCCTACGGCAACGACGGCGGCTCCGCCACCGCCGTCCTCAAGGGCTGCGCCCACCCCAAGGAGGCCGCCGAGTTCGCCGCCTGGCTCAGCACCGACCCCGGCAGCGTCGGCAACCTGATCAAGGTCACCGGGATCTACCCGGCCGCCACCTCCGGCCTGGCCAACCCCGCCCTGACCGCGCCCGACCCGTTCTACGGCGGGCAGACCATCTACGACGTCTTCAAGGCCGAGGTCCCGCACATCGCCACCGACTGGCAGTGGGGCCCGACCATGACCCAGACCGCCACCGACCTCGGCGACGGCCTCGGCAAGGCCGGCACCGGCGGCACCACCCTGCCCGGGATGCTCGCCGACGTGCAGGGCCGGACGGTGGCCGGCATGAAGCAGCAGGGCCTGAGCGTGGCCGGCTGACGGCCGGTGACGAGCGAACGAGGAGAAGTGACCCCCGCATGACCACCGCCCCGGCCGGCCGGTCCGGGCCGCGGGCCGGTCGGCGCCCCGCGCCCCGCCGGGCCCGCACCGCCGCGCTCTTCCTGGCCCCCTTCCTGCTGCTGTTCACCGCCCTCTACCTGGTCCCGATCGGCTACACCCTCGACCAGAGCCTCTACCGGATGCACCGCTCCGGCCTCGGCCTGACCGCCCCCACCCAGGTGTTCGCGGGCTTCGCCAACTACGCCACGGCCCTGGGCGACCGGGAGTTCCGCGGCTCGCTGCTGCGGGTGCTGCTGATCGGCGTGGTCCAGGTGCCGGTGATGCTGCTGCTGGCCCTGGTGCTGGCGCTGCTGCTGGACGCCAGGTCCACCCGGTTCAAGCGCTTCTTCCGGCTGGCCTTCTTCCTGCCCTACGCACTGCCCGGCGTGGTCGGCGCCATCATGTGGTCCTACCTGGTCGCCCCCGGCCTCAGCCCGATCACCGCCGCCGCCCACCACCTGGGCCTGCACCTGAACCTGACCTCGGACGGCATGCTGGCCCCGACCATCGGCAACATGCTGACCTGGGGCTGGACCGGCTACAACATGCTGATCATCCACTCCGCGCTGCAGGCCATCCCGGCCGAACTCACCGAGGCGGCCACCATGGACGGCTGCTCGGCCTTCGCCGTCGCCTGGCGGATCAAGGTGCCGATGGTCCGCCCGGCCCTGGTGCTGACCACGGTCTTCTCCATCATCGGCACCGCTCAGCTCTACAACGAGCCGGCCGTGCTGCACAACGTGGCCCCCAACCTGAGCAGCGGCTACACCCCGATCTACGCCGCCTACGAAGCCGTGGACGCCGACAACTTCAACGCCGCCGCCACCGAGTCGGTGATCCTCGCACTGCTGGCCTTCGTGCTCTCCTTCGGCTTCCTGAAGCTGGTGCAACGCCGCGGAGCCGCCCTGTGAGCGCCCGTGAATCCGTGACCATGCGTCAGGCTGCCTCCCGCTGGGTCGTGCTGGCTGTGCTGCTGCTCGCCTCGGTCTACTTCCTGGCCCCGGTCTGGTGGCTGCTGGTCTCCTCGACCAAGACCAGCTCCGAGCTCTTCGCCGGCAACGGCTTCTGGTTCGGCCACTTCGCGCTCGCGGACAACCTGCGCCAGGTCTTCACCCGCCAGGGCGGGATCTACGGGCAGTGGCTGGCCAACAGCGCGCTCTACGCGGTCGGCGGCGCGGGCATCAGCACCCTGATCGCCGCCATGGCCGGCTACGCGCTGGCCAAGTACCCCTTCCGTGGCCGGGAGTTCACCTTCAACACGGTGCTCGCCGCGGTGCTCGTGCCGCAGCCGCTGCTGGCCGTGCCGCTCTACCTGCTCTTCTCCGAGCTGCACCTGGTCAACACCTACTGGGCGGTGCTGCTGCCCAGCACGGTCAGCCCGTTCGGCGTCTACCTGGCCCGGATCTACGCCGCCGCAGCCGTGCCGGACGAGCTGATCGAGGCCGGCCGGCTGGACGGCGCCGGCGAGCTGCGGATCTTCGCCACCATCGCGCTGCGGGTGATGGCGCCGGCCCTGGTCACCATCTTCCTCTTCCAGTTCGTCTCCATCTGGACCAACTACCTGCTGCCGGTGCTGATGCTGGCCGACGACCGCCTGCAACCGGTCACCGTGGGCGTGGTCGGCTGGCAGGCGCAGCGCGCCCTCGGCTCCGGCGCCGCCCCGTACAACGTGGTGATCACCGCTGCCATGGTGTCCGCGATCCCGCTGGTCGTCCTGTTCCTGTCCCTGCAACGCTTCTGGCGCTCCGGCCTGACCGCCGGCAGCGTCAAGTGAGGAGGCCCGCGTGCCCGCCCGGTACCACCTGCGCTTCCAGCTGCACCCCACCCCGGACGCGGCCGAACGCGCCGCGGAACTGGCCGCGTTCTGCCGCGAGGCGGACGTCGGCGAGGTCGTCCTGCTGCTCGGCGCCGAGGAACTGCACGCCGGCCACCCCGGCGGCGAGTGGGCGGACCGCCTGTACGAGAGCGCCGCCACCGCGCAGAAGGTGCTGCACGAGGCCGGGCTGACGGTCAGCCTCAACCCCTGGGTCACCGTCGGGCACGCCGACCGCGGCCGCACCGACCGGCTCGGCTTCGCCCCCATGGTCGGCCCGACCGGCGCGGTCGCCGCCGGGCAGGCCTCCTTCGCCTGCCCGCGCTGGCGCGCCTGGCTCACCGCGCACTACGCCCGCTACGCCGGCCTCGGCTTCCGGGTGCTCTGGCTGGAGGACGACTTCCGCTACCACAACCACGCCCCGCTGCCCTGGGGCGGCGGGTTCGAGCCGCCGATGCTGGCGCGACTCGCCGAGCTGGCCGGGCAGCCGCTGACCCGGGAGCAGGTGGTCGCCGCCGTGACCGCCCCCGGCCCCCCGCACCCGTGGCGCCGCCTGCTGCGCCAGGTCTGGCGCACCGCGCAGCTGGAGGTCGCCGAGCAGTTGGCGGACGCGGTCGCCACGGCCTCCGACGGGCGCAGCCGGCTCGGCCTGATGAGCTCCGAGCCGGCCGTGCACGCGGTCGAGGGCCGCGACTGGCCCGCCCTGTTCGCCGCCCTCGGGCGGGCCGGCGAGGTCTCGCACCGCCCGCACTTCGCCCGCTACACCGACGCCCCCGGGCGCGAACTCAGCTTCTCCGTCTGGCAGCTGGAGGCCCAGCGGGCGCTGCGCCCGCCGGGGGTGCGCAGCGAGCCGGAGATCGAGAACTGGCCGCACACCGCCTGGTCCAAGTCCGACACCCAGACCTGGTCCGAACTGGTCGCTGCCCAACTCTCGGGCGCGGACGCCCTCTTCCTCAACCTGCACCCGATGCAGTCCGGCCGGGCCCGGCACTTCCCGGGGATCGCCGAGCTGCTGCGCCGCGCCCGCCCCGCCCTCGACCTGATCGCCGAGCGGCAGCCCGGCCCGCCGACCACCGCCGGCGTGGGCCTGCCGGTGCTCCCGGACGCGGCCGCCCAGGTGCGCACCCGGGCCGCCGGTGACCTCGCCGACCTCGCCGTGGACGCCACCCCCGCGGCCGAGCTGCTGCTGCGCTACGGCATCCCGGTCACCGCCGGCCCGGCCCCGGTCCAGGCCCTGTTCGGGCAGCTCGCCCGGGCCGTCGAGGACACCGAGCTGCGGCGGATGCTGGCCGGCGGGCTGCTGGTGGACGGCGGCGCGGCGCAGATCCTCACCGAGCGGGGGTACGGCGAACTGCTCGGCGTGGCGGTGACCGAGCTCGCCGGACGGGAGCAGCCCACCGAGCCCGGCCCCTACGCGCTGGAGCGGGTGCTACCGGCGGCCCACCCCGGCGCGCCGGACGAGGAGAGCTGGCTCAGCGTCAACCTGCAGCCCGCGCTGGCCCGCCTGCGGCCGGCCGCCGGCGCCGAGGTCCGGACCGAGATCCGCACCCCCGACCACCGGTTCTGGGGCGCGGGCCGCTGCCAGTTCCGCAACGCGCTCGGCGGCCGGGTCGCCGTGCTGGCCGCCACCGCGCCCGAGCAACTGCCCTGCGACGACGAGGGCCGGCGGCTGCTCCAGGCCGCCGTCCGCTTCCTGGAGGGCGCCGCGCCCACCCTGCCGCTGGTCACCGGGGGCCCGCACCTGATCCCGCAGCTGTTCCGCACCCCCGACGGGCACCGGCTCGCCATCGCCAACGGCAGCGCCGACCCCGCCCGCCCGCAGGTCACCCTGCCCACCGCGCCGACCGCCGTCCGGGCCACCCTGCTGGCACCGCTGGCCGCCCCCGCCGCCGCGCGGCTCGGCTGCGCCGGCGGCACGCTCCGGCTGGAGCAGGACCTGCCGCACCGCGGGTGGCTGCTGATCGACTGGCAGTGACCCCATCGCCTCACCCATCGCCGACGCCACGACACCACCGATGATTTGGGAAACCGTGACCAAGACCACCGCCAACCTGGCGGACGGCCGCGAGATCGTCTACTTCGACCAGGCCGGGTCCGACCCGAGGATCTCGCTCGACCTGCGCCCGTTGCAGACCGGCGCCACCCCGTCCACCGTGCGCCGCGACCCGGCCACCGGCGCCTGGGTGACCATCGCGGCGCACCGGCAGGCCCGCACCCACCAACCGCCGCCGGACCGCTGCCCGCTCTGCCCCACCCGTCCGGGCCGGCTCAGCGAGATCCCGTGCGCCGACTACCAGGTGGCCGTCTTCGAGAACCGCTTCCCGGCGCTGGCCGCGGCCCCGGCGGCCGGCTCGGCCGGGCCGGACCAGGGCTTCACCGGCCCGCCCTCGCTGCGCTCGCAGCGCCCGGGGGTCGGGCGCTGCGAGGTGGTCTGCTTCACCCCCGACCACGGCTCCTCCTTCGCCGACCTCACCCCGGCCCGGGCCCGGCTGGTGCTGGACGCCTGGACCGACCGGACCGCCGCGCTCTCCGCGCTGCCCGGGGTGGCCCAGGTGTACTGCTTCGAGAACCGCGGCGCGGAGGTCGGCGTCACCCTGGCCCACCCGCACGGCCAGATCTACGCCTTCCCGTTCGTCACCCCGCGCACCGCGCGGATGGTCGAGCAGGCCGGTCGGCACCGCAGCGCCACCGGCCGCAACCTCTTCGAGGACCTGCTGGCCGCCGAACGGGCGGACGGGGTGCGGGTGGTGCTGGCCGGGGCGCACTGGACGGCGTTCGTGCCGTTCGCCGCCCGCTGGCCCTACGAGGTCCACCTCTACCCGCACCGCCGGGTGCCCGACCTGACCGCGCTCGGCGAACCCGAACGCGCCGAACTCCCGGTAATCTACCTGGAGTTGCTGCGCAGGTTCGACCGGCTGTTCGCCGACCGGGAGCGCGGGGAGGCGCGCTCGCCGACCCCCTACATCTCCGGCTGGCACCAGGCCCCGACCGCCGGGGGTGGTGAACTCGCCCTGCACCTGGAGCTGTTCACCATCCGCCGGACGGCCGGGAAGCTGAAGTACCTGGCCGGCGTGGAGTCCGGGATGGACGCCTTCGTCAACGACGTCAGCCCGGAGCGGGCGGCCGAGCGGCTGCGCGAGGTGGCCTCCTGACCGTGCTCGCCCCGCCGCCCCGCCGTCGGCCGCCCGCCCGACGGCGCGGATCAGCGGATCAGCGGATCAGCTGGGCAGCGTCCAGCGCTGGTTGGCGTTGCCCGTGCAGTCCCAGAGCTGCACCTGGGTGCCGGGAGTGGTCGACCAGCCGGTGTCGTCCAGGCAGCGGCCGGACTGCGGGTTGAAGAGCGAGCCGTCGGAGCGGGGGATCCACACCTGGGACCCGGTGTCGTTGCAGTCGTAGAGGTCGACCGGGGTCCCGTTGGCGGTGCCGGCCGCATCCACGTCGAGGCACTTGCCCAGCACGTGCAGGGTGGTGCCGGCCTGGACGAAGGTCCACTGCTGGGCGGCGGTGCCGTTGCAGGTGTAGACCTGGACCGGGTTGTAGTCGGCGGTCGAGGCCGAACGGTCGTCCAGGCAGAGCCCGTTGTAGCCGGTGATCGGCCCGGTCCCGCCGGACCCGGCGCCGGTGGTGGTGTAGGCGGCGACGTCGGCGATGCTCAGGGTGGCGCCCGAACTGGTGCCGGCGGTCGGGGTGGTGCAGCCGCAGACGCCGTTCGGGAAGCCGCCGCCGACGGCCAGGTCGAAGACGATCGACAGGTTGTGGTCGAAGGCCTGCTGCCAGGTGGCGGTGCCGACCTGCGCCTCGGTGACGCTGAAGTACGCGGCGCCGTCCCGGTACCAGGTGATGGACTCGGCGGCGGTGTCGGTGCGGTCCAGGATCATCGCGTAGGTGTGGAACCCGGTCTGGCAGCCCGGGCAGCCGACCAGGCCGCTGCCGATCCCGTTGCTCTCGTTGCACGGCCCGCCCGGGTCGACCCCGCAGTGGATCGTGCCGGCGACGTCGGAGAGGGCGTTGACGTCCTCCATGATGTCGATCTCGCCGTTTTCCGGCCACTGGCCGGGGCCCAGCATCCAGAACGCCGGCCAGTAGCCGTGGCCGTCGGCCGGGTCGGGCTGCTCGATCGACGCGGTGACCTCCAGCTTGCCGCCGGCCGGCGCGCCCGCCAGGGCGGTGGGGGTGTGGATCCGGCCGGAGGTCCAACTGCCGCCGTCGTTCAGGGCGGTGATGTCCAGGTGGCCGTTGCCGTCCAGGTGGACGTTGGCGGTCGAGTCGGTCATGGTCTCGATCTCACCGGTGCCGAAGTTGCTGCCCGGGCCGGTGTCGTAGGTCCAGCTCGCGCTGTTCGGCGCGCTGCCGGCCGGGCCGGCGAAGTCGTCGCCGAACACCGTGGTCCACCCGGCCGGCGGATCGGGGACGGGGTCCGCGTGCGCGGCGGTCGCGCCCGCGCCGAGCGTCACCAGCAGGGCTGCGGTGAGCAGGGCGAGGGTGCGGCGCAGGCGCCGGTGCAGGGGAAGGGAGGCGGGTCCGGTTGCCATCTGCGGCTCCTGGGAACCGGCGGCCGCCGCCGCGGCACGCGCCGGGGCGGCCGCGCTGACGTGTGGGGGGAACGGCCGCGGACCGTTCTGGGAGTATGTGGTCTGGACCGGTACGCGTCAAGGTTGCTGCCCGGCGGCAGCGTTGGAGCCGGCCCCGGCCGGGGCGTGGTGCTGCGCCGGCCTCGCACCGCCCACCGGCGATGCGGCCCAGTAGGCTGACGGGACGTCCAGGACGACGTGGATCGGGACCGCAGACGAGGTGGGGGAGAAACGGCAGTGGCGCTGCAGCAGGGCGATCCGTCGGAGATCGGCGGGTACCGGTTGGAGGACCGGCTCGGCGCGGGCGGCATGGGAGTGGTCTACCGCGGGCGGTCGGTCTCGGGCCGGCAGGTGGCGGTCAAGGTGATCCGGCCGGAGCTGGCCGAGCACCCCGAGTTCCGCACCCGCTTCCGCCACGAGGTCGACGCCGCCCGCCTGGTGAGCGGCGCGTTCACCGCCCCCGTGCTCGACGCGGACGCCGACGCCCCCGCACCCTGGCTCGCCACCTCCTACATCGCCGCACCCTCGCTCGCCGACCGGGTCGCCCGGCAGGGCCCGCTGACCGCACCCGCCGTGCGGCAGCTGGCCACCGGCCTCGCGGAGGCGCTGCGGGACATCCACCGGGTCGGCCTGGTGCACCGGGACCTCAAGCCCGGCAACGTGCTGCTCGCCGACGACGGCCCGCGGGTGATCGACTTCGGCATCGCCCGCGCCTTCGAGGGCACCCAGCTCACCACCGCCGGCGTGGTGGTCGGCACGCCGCCGTACATGGCGCCCGAGCAGTTCCGGCTCAGCACCGCCACCCCGGCCACCGACGTCTTCGCGCTCGGTTCGGTGCTGGCCTACGCCGCCACCGGTCGCGTCCCGTTCGGGACGGACTCGGCGCACGCCGTCGGCTTCCGGGTGGTCTACGAGGAGCCGGACCTGACGGGCGTGCCGGAGGAGCTGCGCCCGCTGATCCTGGCCTGCCTGGCCAAGGCGCCCGAACAGCGCCCGACGGTGGACCAGCTGCTGGGCCGTCACCCCGTCGCCGCCCCGGCCCCGGCGACGGTTGCCGCCACCGTCACCGTCGTCGCCACGGGCGCGAACGCCCCGCTCGGCCGCCCGGCGCGCCCCGCCCCGGTCGCGCCCCCCGCCCCTGCCGGCCCTCCCACCGCCACCCGCACCGACCCGCCGGCCCAGGAAGCCGCGGAGGGCTCGGCCTCGATCGGCCTGCTGGTGCTGATGATGGTGGTGCCGCTGGTGCTCGTCGGCCTGATCGCCTTCCTGGCCTCCTGAGGCCGGCGAGAGTGCCGCCGGCTCCGGCCGCCCTCCCGGACGCGTCGCCCGCGGCCATCGTCGCCGCCCTCGGACAGCGGGCGGTCGCCGGCTGAGGCGGATGACCGGAAGGCGCCCCCGGGGCACGGCTGACCGTCCGTCGGGCGGGGCGATCGGCGTGCGGGCAGCCGGGGCGCGTACGATCATCAGGTGTCTGACATGACGGAAACCACGCCGGGCTGGCTCGCCCCCGACGAGCTCGAGACCACGCGCGCGCGGATGCCCATCCTGTACGTCGAGGCCGTGCCGGTGCGCGTCGACGACGCCGGCGAGGTCACCAGGATCGGGCTGCTGCTGCGGATCGGGCCGGACGGGACGGTCAGCCGCACGCTGGTCTCCGGCCGGGTGCTGCACCACGAGCGGATCCGCGACGCCCTGCTGCGGCACCTGGAGAAGGACCTCGGCCCGGTGGCGCTGCCCCGGATCCCGGCCTCGCTGCAGCCGTTCACGGTCGCCGAGTACTTCCCGACCCTGGGCATCACCGAGTTCCACGACCCCCGGCAGCACGCGGTCTCGCTCGCCTACATCATCCCGGTGGCCGGCGACTGCCGGCCGCGGCAGGACGCGCTCGACCTGGTCTGGTTCAGCCCGCAGGAGGCCGCCTCGGCCGTGGTGCAGCAGGAGATGCCCGGCGGGCAGGGCACGCTGCTCAAGCGGGCCCTCGCGCATGTCGGCTGCCTGGCCTGAACCCGGGGCCGCCGCCCCGCAGGCCGCCGCGCGCATACTGGAACCGTGTGCGCGGACTGGGTGCTCCACGTGGACCTCGACCAGTTCATCGCCGCGGTCGAGGTCGCGCGGCGGCCGGAGCTGCGCGGGCGGCCGGTCGTGGTCGGCGGCCGCGGCGACCCCACCGAGCGCGGGGTGGTCTCCACCGCCTCGTACGAGGCGCGCGGGTACGGGATCCGCTCCGGCATGCCGCTGCGGGTGGCGGCCAGGCGCTGCCCGGAGGCCGTCTTCCTGCCGGTGGACGCACCGGTCTACCGCGAGGTGTCCGAACGGTTCCTGGACGCGCTGCGCCGGTTCCCGGTGGTGGTGGAGGTGCTCGGCTGGGACGAGGCCTTCGTCGGCGCGCACACCGACGAGCCCGAGGCGCTGGCCGACGAGCTGCGCGCGGCGGTGCGGGCGGCGACCGGCCTGTCCTGCTCGGTCGGCATCGGCGACAACCGGCTGCGCGCCAAACTGGCCACCGGCTTCGCCAAGCCGACCGCCCCCGGCGGTCCGCCTCCCGGTCAGCGGTTCCGGCTCACCCGGGAGAACTGGTGGGACGTGATGGCCGACCGGCCCACCGACGCGCTCTGGGGGATCGGCGCCAGGACCGCCCGGAAGCTGGCGGCGGCCGGCATCGGGACGGTCGAGGGGCTGGCGGCAGCCGATCCGGCGGAGCTGGCCGCGCGCTTCGGCCCGGCCATGGGGCCGTGGTACCGCCTGCTCGCGCACGGCATCGGCGACACCGGGGTCACCGCCGCCCCGCACGTCGCCCGCTCGCACAGCCGGGAGACCACCTTCCAGCACGACCTGGCGGACCCCGCGGAGATCGCCCGCCAGGTCGCCGAACTGGCCGGCCGGGTGGCCCGGGACGTGGCCGACGAGGGCCGCCCGGCCACCCGGGTCACCGTGAAGGTCCGCTTCGCGCCGTTCCTCACCCACACCCACAGCAGTCCGCTGCCCACCCCGACCAGCACCGCCGGCGCCATCACCCACGCGGCACTCGCGGCGCTGGACCGGTTCACCCTGGACCGCCCGGTCCGACTGCTGGGCGTCCGCGCCGAGTTCGGGGAGGAGTAGGGGGTGTCTTTCGGATCACGTCGGATCAGCGGGGCGCAGGGCGCGCGGGCGAGGGGCAGGACGGTGTGCGCACGCACTATTGCACAGGCCTTGCATGACTACCCGTCAGTCAGACCGTACGATGCGCCACATCGGTACGGCGACCGGTGCGCGTGCGCCTAGCCACGCCGTGTCGTGTCCTGTGAAGCCGAGGGAGCACGCTTTGCCCGATCAGCGCTACGACCTGCACTCCAAGGCCTACTTCGCCGACCCCTACCCCGTCTACCACGCCATGCGCGAGCACGACCCGGTCTACCGGCAGCCCGAGACCGGCGCCTGGATGCTCACCCGCCACGACGACATGGTCGAACTCTGCCGCCACCCACGGGTCTCCGCCGATCGCACGGCACCGCTCTTCCCGGCCGGCAGCGACAGCGGTACCGGCAGCGACCTCGGCACCGGCAGCGACGGCGACATCGGGGCCGCCACCGCCGCCGACCGGCAGAACGCCACGCTGCGCAACTTCCTGGCCCCCTGGTTGATCTTCCTCGACGGCGCCGAGCACGCCCGGGTGCGCTCGGTCCTCAGCCGCTCCTTCACGCCCCGGGCCATCGCCGGGCTGCGCCCGTTCGTCCGGACCGTGGTGGACGACGCGATCACCACCCTGCGCGCGGCCGACTCGCCCGACCTGATCCGCGACCTCGCGCTGCCCGTGCCGGCCCGGGTCATCGGCCACCTGCTCGGTCTGCCGCCCGAGGACCTGCCCGGCTTCCAGCAGAGCGTCAACGCCGTCTTCCAGTTCGCCGGACAGCTCGGTGACCCGGAGGAGAACCTCCGGCTCGCCCACCGGGCCACCGAGGAACTCGGCGACTACTTCCGGGCCCTGGTCGCCGAGAAGCGCCGCGCCAGGCGCGGCCGGGCCGCGGACGAGCCGCCGGCGGACCTGGTCAGCATCATGATCACCGCGGACGAGGACGGGGGGCTGCTGACCGAGCACGAACTGGTCGCCAACTGCGCCCTGCTGCTGGTCACCGGCCACGAGACCACCACCCACACCCTCGGCAACGGCGTCATCGCCCTGCTGCGCCACCCGGAGCAGCTGCGCCTGCTGCGCGACAAGCCGGAGCTGATCGGCTCGGCGGTCGAGGAGATCCTGCGCTACGACAGCTCCAGCGGCCTGATCGGCCGCCTCCTGCTGGACGACATCGAGATCCGTGGTCAACGGATCGAGCAGGGCTCCTTCGTCTACGCCGTGGGCCAGGCCGCCAACCGCGACCCCGCCGTGTACCCGGACCCCGACCGCTTCGACATCACCCGCACCGGCCCCCGCCACCTGGGCTTCGGCCACGGCGTCCACGCCTGCATCGGCGCGGCCCTCGCCCGCCTGGAGACCGATGTCGCCCTCACCGCCCTGCTCCGGGCCTTCCCCGATCTCGCCCCGGTCACCGACGAGTACGACTGGATCGCCAGCTACTCCCAACGCGGCGTCCGCTCGCTGCCGGTGGCCCTCTGACGTTCGAGCATCCGTCCGCCGAACGGTCACCGTGACCGTTCGGCGAACGGGTCGTGCCGGACAGCCTGCTGCACGTCGGCCCGGCCGGGCTCGGGTCGACTCAGTGGAAACAACGGCCCGGGTCACCGCGGATGGCCGACCGGCAGACACGTCCTACGCAGGACCGGCGGTGCCGTCCGTCCCGCTGCCGCCGGTGCCCGGGTTCCGCACCGGACGGGTGTGGACCTTGGCCAGGCAGGCGGGGATGGCGGCGCCGTCGTCGTGGTTGCGGGCCCGGTAGGCGCTCGGGGTCTCGCCGACCAGCTCGGTGAAGCGCGAGCTGAACGACCCCAGCGAGGTGCAGCCGACCGCCATGCAGACCTCGGTGACGCTCAGGTCGCCGCGCCGCAGCAGCGCCTTGGCCCGCTCGATCCGGCGGGTCATGAGGTAGCTGTACGGGGTCTCGCCGAAGGCGGCCCGGAAGCTGCGGGAGAAGTGGCCCGGGGACATCAGGGCGACCTGCGCCAGGGCCGCGACGTCCAGCGGCTGCGCGTAGTCGCGGTCCATCCGGTCCCGGGCCCGGCGCAGCCGGACGAGGTCGGAGAGCGGGAGACGGGACACACCAGAACGGTACCGAGCCACCCGGGCGCACCGCGAGTCCGGGACGGTGTCGACGCAGGGTCCGGGGGCGGTGTCCAGATCGACCCGCCGCCGGTGTCACAGCCCGGTCACCTCGACTGTCCCCTCTCCGGTGCGGTCGTCGGGCCGCCCCCGCAGGTCGGCCGGCAGCCGCCAGCAGAGCAAGGACGAGACATGGAGACCGTGACCGTGGAGCGCGTGATCGCCGCCCCGATCGCCGAGGTGTTCGACTGGTGCGCCACCTCCACCAACTACACCCGCAGCCCGTTCGTGTTGCGGGCGCGGCTGGACCGGCCGGGCGCGGAGGCGCCCTACGGCGTCGGCGCGGTGCGGGTGCACACCTGGCTGATCGGCTGGTTCTGCGAGCGGATCTCCGCCTACAACGCGCCGCACGGCTTCGACTACGTGGTCGACCGCAGCTTCCCGCCGGCCCGGCACGAGGGCGGCCGGATGACCTTCACCGAGGTCGCCGGGAGCACCCGGGTGCGCTGGACGACCTCCTTCGAGCTCCCGGGCCCGTTGGGCGGCGCGATCGCCCGCCGGGTCGGCAGGCCCGTGATCGCGCACGTCTTCGGCCGGATCCTGGCCGCCGCCGACGCCGCCCTCACCACCGGGGCGCACGACCGCCACTGAGTGGCGCCGGGAGGCGCCCGGGCCCCGGGGGAGAGCTCTACCAGCTGCGGAAGGCACGGCGGTACGCGTCCGGCGGTACGCCGACGGTGCGGCTGAAGTGCCGGCGCAGGGTGGTGGCGGTGCCCAGCCCGGCCGCCGCGGCGATGCTGTCGACGCTGTCACCGGTGGTCTCCAGCAACTCCTGGGCCCGGCGGATCCGCTGGGTCAGCAGCCACTGCAGCGGGGTGGTGCCGGTCACCGCGCGGAAGTGGCGGCCCAGGTGACGGGAGCTCAGGTTGGCCTGGCGGGCCAGGTCCGTCACGGTCAGCGGGCGGTCCAGCCGGGCCAGCACCCAGGGGAAGAGTTCGGCCAGCGGGTGGTCGTCCCGCTCCGGCACCGGCGCCGTGACGAACTGGGCCTGGCCGCCGGCCCGGTGCGGCGCCACCACCAGCCGGCGGGCGACCGCGTTGGCGATCCGCGAGCCGTGGTCCAGGCGGACCAGGTGCAGGCAGAGGTCCAGCGCGGCGGCCTTGCCGGCGGAGGTGAGCACCCGGCCCTCGTCCACGTAGAGCACGTCCGGGTCGACCTCGACCCGCGGGTAGCGGGCGGCCAGCTCCTCGGTGTGGGCCCAGTGGGTGGTCGCCCGCCGCCCGTCCAGCAGGCCGGCGGCGGCCAGCACGAAGGCGCCCGTGCAGAGCGAGACCACCCGGGCCCCCGCCCGGTGGGCGGCGCGCACCGCGTCGACCAGGTCGGCGGGCGGCTCCCGGTCGACGTCCGCGACCGCGGGCACGATCACCGTGTCGGCGCCGGCCAGCCGGTCGAGCCCGCTGTCCGGCTCCAGCCGGAACCGGCCGACCTGCACGGCGGTGGAGCCGCAGACGGCGACCCGGTACCAGGGGACGGCGACCCCGCCCGGGGCGGAGCCGAAGACCTCGAAGGCCAGGGCCAGTTCGAAGTGCAGCATCCCGTCGGTGGCGGCCAGGGCGACAGAACTCATGTCCGGAAGTGTATGGGTCGTGTCGTTCCGGCTACTGGGCACCGGCGGCCGGCGCCAGCAGGATGATCAGCATCTGATCATCACTGGAGGAACTGATGGCATCCGGACAGATCGTGGCCGTCGTCGGCGCTTACGGGCACACCGGCCGCTTCGTGGTGGACGAGCTGCGCGAGCGCGGGTTCGTCCCGTTGCTGGTCGGGCGCGACGCGGCCAAGCTGCGGGCGCTGGCCGCGGACCGGCCGGGACTCGAGGCGCGACCGGCGTCGGTGGACGACCCCGCCGCGCTCGACCGGGCGCTGCACGGCGCGGTGGCCGTGCTCAACTGCGCCGGGCCGTTCGCCGCGACCGCCGCCCCGGTGATCGAGGCGGCGCTGCGCGCGGGCATCCCGTACCTGGACGTGGCGGCCGAACTCGAGGCGCTCGGCGACACCTTCAGCCACTTCGCCGAGCCGGCCCGGGCCGCGGGCACCGTGGTGCTGCCCGCGATGGCCTTCTTCGGCGGCCTCGGCGACCTGCTCGCCACCGCGGCGATGGGCGACTGGACGGCGGCCGACGAGGTGCACATCGCGTACGGGCTGAGCAGCTGGCACCCGACGGCCGGCACCCGGGCCGCCGGCGCGGTCTCGCGGGAGCGGCGCGGCGGGCGACGGATCCGGTTCGCCGGCGGGCGGTTGGAGTACCGCGACGACGCCCCGCCGACCACCTCCTGGACCTTCCCGGCGCCGCTGGGCGAGCGGACCGTGATCGGCGAGTTCACCATGGCCGACGTCATCACCGTGCCCAGTCACCTGGCCGTGCCGGAGGTGTGCACCTACATGACCACGGAGGCGGCCACCGACGTGCTGGCCGCGGACACCCCGGCGCCGGCCGCCGTGGACGAGCGGGGCCGGTCCGCGCAGACCTTCGTGGTGGACGTCCGGGTGCGCTCCGGCCGGCTGGAGCGGCGGGCCGTCGCGACCGGCCGGGACATCTACGCCATCACCGCGCCGCTGGCGGTGGAGGCGCTCCAGCGGATCCTGACCGGCCGGACCAGGACGACCGGCCTGGCCGCGCCCGGCGCGCTCTTCGACCCGGCCGACTTCCTGCGCGCGCTGGGTCCGCAGCTGTCGTTCGAGCTGTACGGCGAGCGGACGTCGGCAGCCGGGCCGGCGGCCCGCTGAGCCGGAGCCGGAGCCGGAGCCGGAGCCGGAGCCGGAGCCGGACCCGGAGCGGGACCCGGAGCCGGAGCGGGACCCGGGCCGGGACCGGAGCGGGCGCAGCGTGCGGCGGGCCCGGCCCGTGGGAGGCTTGCGGCCATGGGTGAGACGGTGGGCGGCGCGGCGTCGAAGGACGCTCCGCTGCTCGTGGTGGACGCGGCCAACGTGGTGGGTTCGGTGCCGGACGGCTGGTGGCGCGACCGGCGCGGTGCGGCGGAGCGGCTGCGCGACGCGCTGCCGGCCGTCGCGGCCCAGGGGTTGGCTGAGCGCTCCGGTGCACCGCCGTGGGCGTGCACCGGACCGCTGGCGGTGGTGCTGGTCGTGGAGGGCGCGGCTCGCGGGGTGGCGGGGGTGCCGGGGGTGACGGTCGTCGAGGCGGCCGGCTCGGGGGACGACCGGATCGTGGCACTGGTCGAGTCGGTCCTGGCCACCACGGCGGACCGGCCGGCGCGCCGGTGTCTGGTCGTCACCGCGGACCGCGGCCTGCGCACCCGCGTCACCGCCCTGGGCGCCGAGGTGGTCGGCCCGCGCGCGGTCCGGCCACGCTGACGTTCTCGGGACGGTCCCGGCGGGAACTCGCACAGTCGCACAACCGTTTGCCTGCCGTCGGAAAGCCGTCAGGGGGAGGCACGGTGGACAGGACCGCGTTGGGTGGGATACGGCTCCCGTGGC
This sequence comes from Kitasatospora sp. LaBMicrA B282, assembly GCF_050325825.1. NCBI lineage: Bacteria > Bacillati > Actinomycetota > Actinomycetes > Kitasatosporales > Streptomycetaceae > Kitasatospora > Kitasatospora sp. LaBMicrA B282. The sequence goes on along the minus strand of NZ_JBNQTI010000001.1, from coordinate 10,461 downwards.
GGGCGCCGGCGGGGAGACCTTCCCCGGAGGAGCCGCCCGCGGAGCGACCGCGCCGCCCGTTCTGGAAGGAACTGCCGGTCCTGGTGGTGATCGCCCTGCTGCTGGCGCTGCTGATCAAGACCTTCTTCGTCCAGGCCTTCTCCATCCCCTCCGCATCGATGGAGAACACGCTGCGGATCGGGGACCGGGTCCTCGTCGACAAGCTGACCCCGACCTTCGGCTCCGAGCCCTCGCGCGGCGAGGTCGTGGTCTTCCACGACCCGGGTGACTGGCTGCGGGCGGAGCAGCAGCACCGGGGCAGCGGCAACGCCTTCCTGCGCGGCCTGCAGGACGTCTTCTCCACCGTCGGGCTGGCCCCCTCGGCCGACGAGAAGGACCTGATCAAGCGGGTGATCGCGGTCGGCGGCGACACCGTCAGCTGCCACGGCACCGGCCCGGTCTACGTCAACGGCAAGGCGCTGGACGAGCCCTACCTCTACCCGGGCAGCACACCCTGCGGCGACCGGAACTTCGGCCCGCTGACGGTCCCGGCGCACTCGCTCTGGGTGCTGGGCGACAACCGCCAGAACTCGGGGGACTCCCGCTACAACATGGCCGGCCCCGGCGGCGGCTTCGTGCCGGAGAGCAAGGTGATCGGCCGGGCGATCACGGTGGCCTGGCCGGTCACCCACTGGAAGACCCTGCCGATCCCCGACACCTTCTCCCAGCCCGGCATCTCCGACCGGGCCGCCACCCTCGCCGGGTCGCACCCGGTGCTGGCGAGCCTGGCCGGCGCAGCCCCGCTCACCCTGCTCCGCCGCCGGTGGAGACTGCGCTCGGCGCGGCGGGGCGCGGGCCGGAAGAGCCGCTAGATTTTTTTTCGCGGATTCCCGTCGCGGAGGTCGAGAACGTCGGACGTGCTTCGACCTACCCGTGAGAGCCCCCAGCGGGGGGCGGAACCACGAACGAGGAGCAGAACCGTGAAGTACATGCTGCTGATGCAGTTCAGCGAGAAGAACGTCGACTTCCCGAAGATCGACGAGTGGCAGCCCGAGGAGTTCCAGGCCCACATCCGGTTCATGCAGGAGACCACCGCCGGCCTGGCCGCCGCCGGTGAGCTGGTGGACGCCCAGGGCCTGGCGATGCCGGACACCGCCAAGATCGTCCGCTCGCACAGCGGTGGTGCGCCGCAGGTCACCGAGGGGCCGTTCGCGGAGACCAAGGAGTGGGTGGCCGGCTGGTGGATCGTGGACTGCGAGAGCGAGCAGCGGGCGATCGAGATCGCCGCCACCGTCTCGGCCGCCCCCGGCCCGGGCGGCCAGCCGCTCGACATGCCGATCGAGGTGCGTCAGGTGATGGCCGCCCCGCCCAGCGAGCTCTGAGCCCGCTCCGTTGAGCGAGATCCGAGCCCCCCGAGCCGCCGGCTCACCCGCCGTCGACGACCTGCTGCGCACCCTCGCGCCGCAGGTCGTCGGCCTGCTCACCCGGCGCCACGGGGACTTCGCCGCGGCCGAGGACGCCGTGCAGGAGGCGCTGCTGGCCGCCGCCACCCAGTGGCCGGCCGACGGGCTGCCCGCCAACCCGCGCGGCTGGCTGGTCCAGGTCGCCTCCCGCCGCCTGGTCGAGCAGGTGCGCAGCGAGCAGGCCCGCCGCCGGCGCGAGGAACTGGTGGCCGCGCAACTGCCGGCCGACCGGCGCACCGCGCCCGCGGCCGACGCCGGGGCGGCGGAGCAGGACGACACCCTCGCGCTGTTCTTCCTCTGTTGCCACCCCGTGCTCTCCCCGGCCTCGGCGATCGCGCTCACCCTGCGCTCGGTCGGCGGTCTGACCACCGGTGAGATCGCCCGCGCCTTCCTGGTGCCGGAGGCGACGATGGGCCAGCGGATCAGCCGGGCCAAGCAGCGGATCAAGACCTCCGGCGTGCCGTTCCGGATGCCGGCGGCCGCCGAGTGGCCGGCCCGGCTGGACGCGGTGCTGCACGTGCTCTACCTGATCTTCAACGAGGGGTACGCCGGCAGCGCCGGCCCCGAGCTGCGCCGCGTCGAACTCTCCCGGGAGGCGATCCGCCTCACCCGGGCCGTGCACGCGCTGCTGCCGGCGGACCCCGAGGTGGCCGGGTTGCTCGCGCTGATGCTGCTCACCGAGGCCCGCGGGCCGGCCCGCACCGAGCCGGACGGCGAACTCGTCCCGCTCGCCGAGCAGGACCGCAGCCGCTGGGACGCGGCCGCGATCGCCGAGGGCATCGCCCTGATCACCGCCGCGCTGCCGCGCGGCCCGGTCGGCCCCTACCAGGTGCAGGCGGCGATCGCGGCCGTCCACGACGAGGCGCCGACCGCGGCGGAGACGGACTGGCCGCAGATCCTCGCCCTGTACGGGGTGCTCGCCCGGATCTCCGACAACCCGCTGATCACCCTGAACCGGGCGGTCGCCACCGGCATGGTGGAGGGTCCTGCCGCCGGCCTCGCCCTGCTGGCCGAGCTGCCGCCCGCGCTCGCGGGGAACCACCGGCTGCACGCGGTCCGCGCCCACCTGCACGAACTCGCGGGCGACCTGCCGGCCGCCGTCGCCGAGTACCGCGCGGCTGCCCAGCGCACCGCCAGCCTGCCCGAACGCCACCACCTCACGCTGCGCGCCGCCCGGCTGGCGGCCCGGTCCTAAAGCTTGTTGCAGAAGGCTGGGGGCGGGGCCGGGCGACCCCGACCCCGCCTGGCAGCTGCCGTCAGCGGAAGTCGGCCGCGTGGTCCGCCGCCCAGCGGGCGAACGGGAGTGCCGGACGCCCGGTCACCTCCCGCACCCCGTCGTGCACCTCGGCGGGCACACCGTCGTAGCCGGCCCGGTAGTCGACCAGGACCTTGGCGACCTCCGGACCCGCGAACGGGGTCAGCCGGGCGAGCTCCTCCTCGGGGGTGGCCTGCTGGATCCGGATCGGCCGGCCCACGGCCTCCGCCAGCAGGTCGACCATCTCGTGCTCGGTGAGCGACTCGGGGCCGGTCAGCGCGTGGACGGCCCCGTGGTGCGCGGCGTCGAGCAGGCTCTGCACGGCCACCGTGGCGATGTCCTGCTCGTGGATGGGCGAGTTGTGGGTGTTGGGGAAGGCCGAGGGCACCACGCCCGCCTCGCGGATCGAGGGCGCCCACAGCAGGGTGTTGGTGGCGAACGAGCCGGGCCGCAGGATGGTCCACGCCAGCCCCGAGGCGATCAGTGCCTGCTCCGCCGCGACGTGGAACGCGCCGATCGCGTTCGACTCCGGATCCGGCTCGCCCGCCGCCAGCGAGGAGAGCAGCACGACGTGCTCGACCCCGGCGCCGCGGGCGGCGTCGAGGAACGCGTCGATGCCCGTGGGCTCCGCGTAGAGGAACACCTTGCGGACGCCGTCGAGCGCGGCCGCGAAGCCATCGGGATCGGCGAGGGCGAGCCGTACGGACTGGACGCCGTCCGGCAGGCCGGCCGCCGCGGGCTCGCGCCCGGCGGCCCGCACGGACTCACCGCGCTGCACCAGCTCCCGCAGGACGGCCGCGCTGACCCGCCCGCGCGCGCCGGTCACCAGGATGGTCATCGGAACTCCCCTCGCCGTGCTCCGTAGTTGACACAGGATCAACTACCGCCCAGGCCAAGGAATTCCCGTCTGGTTCGCGCAGTAGGCGGTGATCCGGGCGCCGGTCACCGCGGCGCTGCCGCACGGGTGGAAGGACTCCCGCAGGGCGGCGCGTTTGGCCACCGCGTTCGGGTCCGTGCCGCCGGGCTCGCCGCCCGGGTCGTGGACCACGACGATCCGGGCGAACGCCCGCATCCGGGCGGCGAGGTCCGCGGGTGGCAGTTCGACGCCGGCGAGCGTGTCGGAGGCGAGCGGCGCCCGGACCAGGGCGAGGTCGACCAGGCCGGCGGCGTCCTGTGGGCGGTCGGCGATCCAGACGCGGCGCTGCTCGGGCAGGAAGAGCAACCCGTCCCCGGGACGGGCGGCCTGCCGCACGGCCCGGCCGACCGCCGCCACGTCGTCGTGCCGGCTCTGCGGGCTGCGCAGTTGGAGGCTGACCGGGACCAGCGCGATCAGCGCCACGGCCGGTGCGACCCAGGCGGCCCAGTGCACCGGCCGGCGCTGCCAGGCGTGGTCGAGCCGGGCACCGAGCAGCAGCGCGAAGCCGATGCTGCTGTAGAGGACGTAGCGGTCGACGAACAGCGGCGTGACGGTGGAGAGGGTGAGCAGCAGCAGGCCGGGCAGCAGCAGCACGGGCAGGGCGAGGGCGGTCAGGCGGACCGGGCCGCGGCGGGGGTAGGGGGTGCGGGCGCACCACAGGCCCAGCACCGCCATGGTGACCAGCTCGAGGGCGTCCAGCGGGTCGGGCCAGGCGATCCAGGAGACCTGTGCGACCTGCCGGCTGCTGAACGCCATCAGCGGCAGCGCCCCGACCACCGCGCCGGCCGCCGCACCGGCCCACGCCTTCAGGGTGCGCCGCGGGTGCCCCGACCGGAGCAGCGCCAGTCCGTGGGCCGGCACCACCAGCACCGCGAGCTCGTGCAGCAGGCAGGCGCTCCACAGCACCAGGGCGTACCCCGCCCACCACCAGCGCCTGGCAGGCTGCCCCGCGCACCGGACCAGCAGGCAACTCGCCCAGGTGACCAGGGCGCTGACCATCGCGTAGGAGCGGCCCTCCTGCGCGTACCGCTGGACCAGCGGGATCAGCGGGAAGACGAGGCCGGCCAGCAGACCGGCGCGCGGCCCGGCCAGCTGCCGCCCCAGCAGCACGATGCCGCCCGCCGTCAGGGCGGTGGCCACCACCGAGGGCAGCCGCAGTGCGACCAGGCCGCCGCCGGTGAGGGCGAAGACCTGGTGCATCAGGGTGTAGTAGAGGCCGTGCACCACGTCGACGTGGGCGAGCGTGCGCCACAGGTGGGGCAGGTCGCGGCGGGCCACCTCGTAGGTGACGGCCTCGTCGCCCCACAGGGTGTTCTCCCGGCGGATCCCCCACACGCCCATGGCGAGGGCCAGCAGCACCGGCGGCAGGACCAGCCGACCGCCCCGCACGGCGGCCACCAGCGGCCGGCCGGGCGCCGCACCGGTGGGCCCGGGCGCCGGTGGAGCCGTGCGCTTCGCGGTGACGATGGGGACCTCGCAGGGGAGCCGCAGCCGGACGTCGGTCCGACGGGCGTCAGACCGCGTTTTCCCCGGCCGAGGCTACTGCCCGCCCGACGTCCACCGGCGGATCGGCCCACGGGCGCGTCGCCTCACCCCTGCTGCCCCCAGATCCGCGCCAGGACACCGCTCAGCACGCACACCGCGGCGAAGGCGGCCGCGGGCGCGGCCCGCCACCAGGCGGCCAGCGCGGCCGTGCCGGCGCCGTACCAGAGCAGCTCGAAGCCCACCCGCGGCACCCCGTGCAGCGGGTGGACGGCGCTCGGCGCGCCGAACAGCGCCCACAGCACGACGAGCACCAGCGGCCCGCCGAGCCCGAGCAGCAGCCGGGTCGCGCGCCGCCGACCGGCGGTGAAGCCCCACCCGCCCGCCGCGACGTAGACCCCGAGTTCCAGCAGGAACGCCACCGTGGCGTTCGCGTCCTTGGCCAGCACCAACACGGATGTTCCCCCATGAGCCTTGACGTGACTGATGATCAGTTGATCACCCGAGCGGCGTAGTGTAGGGAACGAAGCTGAATCACAGCCGACCGGTGATCCGTTCCAGCAGCGGGACGGCGCCGGCGAGCAGGGCGCGCTCGGCCGCGGTCAACTCCTCGTCGACCGCCCGGGCCAGCCGGCGGTCACGCTCCTGGCGGGTGCCGCGCAGTCGGGCCCGCCCGGCCTCGGTCAGCGACACCACCACGCGCCGGCCGTCGGCGGGGTCGGGGGTGCGAGCGATCAGGCCGTGCTCGCGCAGGGCGGCGACGATCGCGCCCATCGACTGCGGGCGGATCCGCTCGCCCGCGGCGAGTTCGCTCGCCGTGGCCGGGCCCTCGCGGTCGAGCCGGGCCAGCACCGAGGCCTGCGACAGGGTGAGTTCGTCGTCGGGCCTGACCTGGCGCAGCCGCCGGACCAGCGGCCCGAGGCAGGCCCGCAGCTCGGTGGCCAGCTTCGCGGCGGACGGTGCGTCGGCGTCGGCCGGTCTGCCGGGGCCGGGGGCGGGATCGCGCGGTGGGGTCACGATCCACAGCCTAGACTGATCAGTCTCACCTTATGGTATAGCTGGGCCCATGAGCGATTCCATGACAACCACCACCGTCACGATCGCCGGCCACGGCAATGACGAGATCGACGCCTACCTCGCGCGACCCGAGGGTGCGCAGTCTCGCGGCGGCGTCGTCGTGATCCACCACATGCCCGGGTACGACCGGGCCACCAAGGAGATCGTCCGCCGGTTCGCCGAGCTCGGCTACGACGCGATCTGCCCCAACCTGCACCACCGCGAGGCCCCCGGTGCCGCGCCGGACGACGCGGCCGCCGCCGCCCGCGCCGCCGGCGGGGTGCCGGACGAGCGTCTGCTGGGCGACGTCGCCGGGGCCATCGCGCACCTTAGGGCGCTGCCGGGCAGCAACGGCCGGATCGGCGTGATCGGTCACTGCTCGGGCGGCCGGCAGGCGGTCCTGGTGGGCTGCCAGCTGGACGTGGCGGCCGCCGTCGACTGCTACGGAGCCTTCGTCACCGGCACCCCGCCGGAGGGCTTCCCGCTGAAGGTCACCAACCTGGTCGACCAGCTGCCCGCCCTGCGCGCCCCGCTGCTGGGCCTGTTCGGCGCGGAGGACAAGTTCCCCGGCCCGGAGCAGGTGGCCGAACTGGAGCAGATCCTCACCGAGCACGGCAAGGACTTCGCGTTCCACACCTACGAGGGCGCCGGCCACGCCTTCTTCGCGGTGGACCGACCCTCGTACAACGTGGCCGCGGCCAACGACGGTTGGGAGCGGATCGCGGCGTTCTTCGGCACCCACCTGGAGGGCTGACGCATGTGCACCTACCTGACGGTCAAGGACCAGATCGACGGCAGCGCCAAGGGGCCGGGCGGCAGCTGGTTCCACGTCTCGGACGTGACGGTGTACTTCGACCACCCGGTGCACGCGATGGCCGAGCACACCCTCAACATCGACCTGACCGACCCCAGCAAGGGGCCCGGCGCCCGGGTCGCCCTGGAGCTGACCGCCGACTCGGCGCGGGCCCTGGTGGCCGCCATCCAGCAGGCGCTGGCGGCGGTGCCGCCGGAGCTGGCGGTCTGACCGGACGCCGCTCCCGGGACCGGCCGGCCGTGCGCCGGGCCGGCCGGTCACCAGGACTGGTCGTCCAGGTCCCGGGCGGGCCGCCAGCCGGTGGCGCGCGCCCGGGTGAGGTCGAGGACCACACTGCGCGACACCTGGTCCACCGCGTACCGGGTGAGGCCCGGCACCCGGCCCGTACGCGCTGCCGCCCGGGCGACCCGGAGCGGCAGGTGGACGATCCGGGCGCGCACGCCGTGGGCCAGCAGCACCCGGCGCACGGCGTCGTCGCGGCGGTAGGGGTGGGCGTCGGCGATGTTGTACGCCCCGGGCGGCCAGCCCGGGCCGCGCCCCCCGGCGGCGGTCAGCCCGGCGGCGGCCAGGCAGGCGTCGGCGAGGTTCTGCACCGCCGTCAGACTGAGCGTCACGTCCCGCCCGGGGAGCGGCAGCACGCCGTGCCGCACCCGGGCGAGCAGCGCGGGCACCAGGTGCGGATCGCCCGGCCCGTACACCGCACGCGGGCGCAGCACCACCGCACCCGCCGCCAGCGCCAGGCGCTCGCCCGCCGCCTTGGTGCGCCCGTAGGCGTTGAGGTGGCCGCCCGCCGTCGGGTGGTCCTCCCGGATCGGGGCGCCGGTGGTCCGCGGGTCGTAGACGCTGGCGCTGCTCACCCAGACCACCGGGCGCCCGGCGGCGGCGCGCAGCAGGTGGGCGGTGCCGCCGACGTTGACCGCGTGCTGCCGGTCCGCACCGGGCGAACCCGGCGGCAGGTCGGCGACGGCCGCCGCGCAGTGCACCACCAGGTCGGCGTCGCCGAGGTCGGGGCGGCCGGCGGTGGCGTCCCAGTACACGTGTCGGCCGACCGGGCCCGGGCGACGGCCCAGGCAGCGCACCTCGGCGCCGCGGGCGGCGGCGGCCCGGGCGACCTGCGCACCGCAGAAGCCGGACGCCCCGGTGACGGCTATCCGCACGACGCTCCAGCCCCGCGGACGATCAGCAGGCGGTAGCCGGGCAGCGCCGCGCGCCGGTCCACCCGGCGGCGCACCACGACCGGCCGGTGCACGGCCAAGGCGGCCAGGAAGTCCGCGAGTTGGGCGCGGGCCAGGCCGGCGCCCGGGCAGGCGTGCGGACCGGTACCGAAGACGGCCTGGGCGGCCACGGGTGCGGCCGGCCCGGGGCGATGGGCCTGCGCGGCGTGCCGGGCGACCAGCAGCAGCCGGTCACCGGCCCGGATCGGGCAGCCGGCCACGGTGGCGTCGGCCGCGGCCACCCGGGGCAGCAGCGGCGAAGGGGCGGTCGACCGGAGCAGCTCGGTGGCGAGCCCGGGCGCCGCGTCGGGGGTCGGCCAGCAGCCGGCGTCGGCGCACCAGGCGGCGGCCCGGGGCAGGGCGGCGACGGTGGTGTTCACCGCGGCGACGGCGAGCATCGCCTCGGCCGGGTCGGCGAGCAGCGCGGTGAGCGCGGCCGTGGCGTCGGCGGCGGTGCTGCCGGCCCGCCCGCGGCGCCGGTGCGGGCCCGGTAGGTGCTCGCGGGCCGCGGCTGCGGCCGCAGCGGTCGCGGCGCGGGCCAGCCGGAGCGGGTCGGCGGTGCTGCCGGTCAGGGCGGCCGTGGTGCGGCCGGCCAGCTCCAGGGACAGCTCGACGAGATCGAGCGTGCCGCCGTCGGTAAGGCCGGCCAGCCGCTCGGCGAGGAGGGCCTGCCAACTCGCCCGGGCCCGGCGCACGACGGCCGCGTTGAGCTCGCCGGCCAGCGCCCGGCGGGTCGTGCGGTGGTCGCTGCCGTCCTGGTCGAACAGCAGGCCGGGGGCGAGCGGGGCACGGGGGGTCGGGTTGCCGTTGTCCGGCGCGCTGCCGCCCGGTGCGCCGCTGCTCGCCGTGCTGCCGCTCGCCGTGTGGCCGTCCGGCGCGCTGCCGCTCGCCGTGCCGCCGCCCGGGTTGCCCGTCAGCCGGGCGGCGGCACCACCGGTCGTCCCCGCCGCCGTCCGGTCCAGCGGCACCCTGGTCAGCACCTCGCGGTAGGCCGCCGTGCCGTGCACCAGGACGGTGCGCCCCAGCCGGACCACCGGCCGGTGGCGGGTGGCACAGAGCAGCGCGAACAGCACGGGGTGCCCGACCAGGTACACCCGGCGGTCCCGCCGCCGCGCCCGGGCCCAGGCCCGCTCCGCTGCGCCCCCGCTCGCCGCTGCACCTCCGCTCACCGCTGCACCCCCCGCAACTCCGCGGCGCAGTACGCCGCCGCGGCGGCCCGGTCGGGCTTGCGGCTGCGCCCGGCGAGCGGGACCGCACCGAAGAGCAGGGCGTCCGGCTGCGCGTCGCCCATCCGGGCCAGCGGGCCCGCGAGGGCGGCGCGCAGCCGGCGCAGGTCGCTGCCGGGCTGCGGCTGGACCAGGGCGACCAGCCGCTCGTCACCGTCGCCGTCCCCGCTCGGCACGCCCACCAGCACGGCCAGCTCGACCCCGGGCAGGTGCAGGGCCGGCTCGTAGAGCCCGGGGTAGATGTTCTCGGCCCGCCGCAGCACCATGTCCTTGAGCCGCCCGGCCAGCACGATCCGCCCGTCCGGCGTGCGGGCGGCCCGGTCGCCGGTGCGCACCCAGGGGTCGGGTTCCTCGCCGAGGTAGCGGTGCCGGGCGCCCGGCCCGGTGAGCAGCAGCTCGCCGTCCGCGCCGAGGTCGGCGCGCACGCCCGGCAGCGGGTGGCCCACCAGGTCGCCCGTGCCGGCGCCGGCGCCGAACGCGCTCTTCGCCGCCTCCTCGACGGCGGCGGCCGGGAACAGCTCGGTGAGCGCGTACACGCCCCACGCCTCGTGCGCGCCGGCCTGCTTGACCCGGCGCAGCAGGCCGGCGTCGGCGGGCGCGGAGCCGGTCCACACCCGGCCGCCGAACCGGGCCCCGGCGGCCAGTGCGACGCGCAGCTGCGGCGGTGTGAGGTAGGTCTGCGCCGGTGCCAGCGCGGCGAGTTGGCGGGCCAGCGCGGGCCCGGTGCGGGCCGGCAGGGCGACGGTGGCGCCGGCCGCGAGCGCGGGCACCAGGACGAAGAAGGTCCCGCCGAGCACGGTGCTGCCGGGCTGCGGCTCGACCAGGTCGGCGACCGCGCGCAGGTTCGCTGCCAGGGTGTCCCGGGTGTGCACCACGGCCCGGGGTCGAGCGGTGGTGCCGGAGGTGAAGACGATGACGGCGTCCGCGCCGCCGTCGTGCTGCCGGGTCGCGGCGGCGGGCAGGGCGCCGCCGCGGTCGAGGGCGGGCGCGCACCCGGGCCAGCGGCGTCCCAGCGTGCGGACCGGGCCGAGCCCGGCCAGGTGCGGCAGGGCGAGG